>DOWI01000067.1 GCA_003519645.1 Oscillospiraceae bacterium | reverse complement strand
ATGTCCGAGTCTGTAAGTGTCTTTTGGGCATCGGCAGCACCTTTCATGAGCTGGTCGATGTTGCAGCCGGCCACTGCAATGGGAAGCAACCCGACTGCGGTCAGAACCGAGAAACGACCGCCAACGTCGTCCGGAACCACAAAGGTCTCATAGCCTTCCCGATCGGCAAGACCCTTCAAGGTTCCTCGCGACTTGTCAGTCGTAATATAAATACGCTTTTTTGCCTCTTCGGCACCAACTGTACGCTCAAGATGCTCACGGAATACCCGAAAGGCAATCGCCGGTTCGGTGGTTGTTCCGGATTTTGAGATAACGTTAATAGAGAGTCTGCGTCCTTCACAAAGCTCAAGAAGCTCTGCCAGTGCAGTAGAGCTGATGCTATTGCCTGCGAAGTAGATATCGGGTGTGTTTTTGCGTTTGGAATTATAAAGGGGCGATTTCATAAATTCAATTGCGGCACGCGCACCAAGGTACGAACCTCCGATACCGATTACAACAAACACATCGGTATCCTTTTGAATCCTTGCAGCCGCCTTTTGGATTCTCTCAAATTCCTCTTTATCATAATCGGTCGGCAATGTCAGCCAGCCGAGAAAATCACTGCCAAGACCTGTGCCTGAATGAAGCATCTCATGCGCGGCATTCACCTGCTGTTGCAACGCACCGAGTTCATGTGGCTGCACAAAGCCTTCCAAATAACGGGTATCCAAAGAAACTGCCATTCACTTAACCATCCTTTCGCACATCGTGAAGCCATAAAGTAGCTTTTTGCCTTTGCTATTTCCCTGCTTTTATTGTACAGCATCTCGCGGTTGTTTTCAACCACACAAGATAAAAATTCAAGAAATATTTACCGAATATTTACGAAATGTATCTTGCGTTCATCACAACCCTTGTTGGGTGGGAATCAAATGACCTGATTGCTCGATTATGACACCCATGTCCGTCTCCGTATAATTGGTTGATTGCTGCATTCCTGCTAATACGGCAGCTTTCTGTTCCCGTGCATGAAGTCCAGCACCCTGTTTTTTTCATCTTGATCCTTAATCCTGTCCGGCTGCCAGTTGTTGGCGATTTTAGTGTAGACATAGCACGGAATAATGCTGTATGAAACCGAGGTTTTGCCGTCTATGATCTCAAATGACGACTGAAAAATGATGGTTCGATTTTCGGGCTGGCGGTTTCCGCCATACACAAAGTTGCCGATGGAATATACAATCGGCACGCCTTGATAAACCTCCATTGGCTGCAGCACATGCGGATGCCCGCCTACAACCAAATCCGCTCCGGCTTCTGCAATTTTGCGGGCGGCAGATTTCTTCCATTCTTCCGGCCGATGAATGTTTTCCTGACCACCGTGAAAGTAAACAATTTGAATGTCTGTATCCGGCTGGATATCTTTCAGCTGTTTGATTGTTCTTTTATAGTGGCTGTAACCCCACAGATCGCAACAAATAATTCCGATGCGGATATTGTTTTTTTCCACCAGAACCGGCAGGTTGTTATACCCAACCTGCAACCCGGCATTCTCCAGTGCTTTTATGGTGTCAAGAAATCCGGCTTTGCCGTAATCCCCGGTATGGTTATTTGCAATCGAAACGATATCCACCCCGCCGCTTTGAAATATAAAGGCATTCTTTGCAGCACTTCTAAACCAAAAGGCTCTCCCGGATTTTTTTATGGGTGTAAAGGCCGAGTCTGTAAACACATTTTCACAATTTGCCACCGTAAAATCATCACTTTTGAGTATATCGTCAACCTTTTCAAAGAAATAGGACGCCGGTCGGTGGCTTGCCGTCCAGTTAAGAGACCCGGCTTGTTTGCCTCCGCTTGCTGTTGCAATCAGACAATCACCGATAAATGAAATGGTGATTGTCTCGGTAACTTTTTCTTTTTCTTTTACAGGTGTTATCGGAATTTCATTCTTGGGAACAGGGGGTTGCAGTACATCATGCCCGACTTTAGATGCCGGCACTACAACTACCGCTTTCTGCGTCGGAGGAACACTTGTAAATCCTGACCCTGTCATAGATAACAAACAACAGACCATAAGAAATACACCAATTGAATTTTTACAACACTTCACGTACCATCACCAATTTCTTTTGTAGTAATATATGGTAACCACTCCTTTTGAAAATACTTCCCTAATTTTAAAATATTTTTTACAATATACGTCTTACAACTCATAGCAACGCCCGCAGTCTTTCGATGCAGAAAGGCTGCGGGCGCCTGGGAACGGTCGGCTTCTCTATAATCTAATTTAGCATTGCAATATATTTCTGCTGCCTGCCGCTAACTTCTAAGACACCAGTGCCTTGCATATTCTCTTAAACGCATTGAATATCCCCAGCCGCGGCACTCCGTTTGCAGCATATATATTGTACTTTGCAGCTTCAATTCCCTCTATCATCAAAGTCAGTTCGCCGATAATCTGTTGGTCTAATACCGGCGCTTCCAAATCTTCAGCCATTGTCAATGTTTGGGTAACGCTTTTTTCCTGCCCTTTTTTTATTAAAAGGGGCGACAGCTCTTTCATTTCAGACTTTAAGTTGTTTTCGACACCACGCAGCACTTTCACCGGCCCCAGCAACCCTGCTTCCACCTTAGGGGTGTAAACCGCGTAATTCGCAAAGCCGTGATCCAGCATTTTTCTTGCTCCGCCGAACCGCTCATCAGTGGTCTTGCATCCCAAAATCACCGATGCAAGCTCCATGCCCCCCCGCTCGGCAGTTGCGGAAAGATTATGCCCCGCTTTACTGGTGGTCCCTGTTTTCAAGCCGTTGGCACCCGGATAAAAACGGACTAGCTTATTGGTGTTGACAAGCTGGGATTTGCCCTCTCTGAGCGTATCCATCCAGATGGTTGTATACTCGGTGACTTTCTTATGCTTCAACAGTTCACGCGACATCAATGCAACATCATAAGCCGACGAATACATATTGTCGTCCAGCCACTGACAATCGGTGAACAGAGAGTCGTTCATGCCAAGCTCAGCGGCCCGCTCATTCATTCTCTGGACAAAGCCTTCCTCTGACCCAGATATATATTCCGCCATCATTGCACATGCGTCATTGGCGGAAACCACCGCAATCGCTTTTAGGAGATCACTGACGGACATGATTTCACCCTGTTCCAGCCAT
>DOWI01000388.1 GCA_003519645.1 Oscillospiraceae bacterium | reverse complement strand
GCCCGGTCTTTTCCTTTGAGCGGCTCGCGCAGCAGGCCTGCAGGCAGTAATTTATCTTCGAATACGGGTCTGTTGCTGTCCACCAGCAAAATAGAGAGTGATGGCAATACATGGCGGTGCTGAAAACCGTCGTCGAGTAAAATCACGTCGGGTCGTTCCGATTTTTCGATGGAAAGAATTTTTTGAATGGCCGATACCCGGTTTTTGTCCACCACCACCAATGTATTCGGAAACTTCTGTTTAATCTGCAGCGGCTCATCTCCTACATCTTGCACTTTCGAGTCGGTATCCACGATAAGAAAACCTTTGCTTTTCCGTTTATACCCTCTGCTTAATACTGCCACCTTGTATCTTGGTGTCAGGAGCCTGATCAGATATTCTATGTGTGGAGTCTTACCGGTACCACCTACAGTAAGGTTACCCACGCAGATGACCGGGATGTCAAAAGTATGCTGTTTGAGTATTTTCCTGTTGAAAAGCCAGTTTCGTAAATCCACACCAATCCCGTACAACCACGATAGGGGCAGCATTGCACGACGTATTTCAACGGCTGGNNATGTCCATTTTATTATTTGATATTCAGATCGAAAGGAATTCTCGCCTGAACATAATCCTGGTCTTTCAAATCTTTCAAAATCGTGAATAACTCATAGCTATCGCCCAGATACTCCTTCAATGTACGTGCTGCCAGCTCCTCCTTGGCTGGTTTCAATAGTTCGTCGATGCGTGACCGCATCTTGGGATATTCGAAAATGACATAACTCTTACCAAGATTAGCCAGCTCAGCAGCTATTTCTATGGCTTTTTCAACGCCGCCAAGCTCATCGACAAGGCCGATCTCTTTTGCCTGATTCCCCGTCCATACACGTCCTTCGGCATAAAGTGCCATGGAGTCTTTCGGCATATTACGTCCCTCGGCACAACGTGTGAGAAAAAGGTCATATCCTTTTTCAATATAGGCCTGAAGCATCTCTCTTTCCCTTGCACTCACGGGGCGGGTGATGTTTCCGAAATCGGCAAACTCATGGGTTTTCACCTCATCGGTATAGACTCCTATTTTCTTGGAAGTACCTTCCATATTAGGGAAGATGCCGAATATTCCAATGGAGCCTGTGAGCGTGGTGGGTTGCGCCACAATTCTGTCGGCGTTGCAGGCAATGTAATAACCTCCCGAGGCGGCCATATCTCCCATGGAAACAACCACCGGCTTCTCCTCCTTCAGCGAGCTTATTGCTTTCCAGATTTGTTCCGAAGCATACGCACTGCCTCCGCCGGAGTTGATACGAAAAACCACGGCTTTTACTTCTTTGTCCTTTCTCAGCTTTTCGATCTGATCCACCATATACTTGTCCTGTATTTCCAGAGAGCCGTTGCCCGAAACGATGTTGCCACTGGCATAGAGGATGGCGACCGTGTTGTCGGTTTTCTTTACAGGCCTTGTATTTACTGACTTCATTTCTGCAACCGTGACAGAGGGAATTTTATTTTCTTGTTCGATATCCAGCAGAGTTCGCAGATAATCCTTCATCTCGGTTTCGTATAACAGCGTATCTACGAGATTTGCAGAAAGCAAGTATTCAGTAGACTGTAGCACAGGCATCGTGTTGGCCAACGAATCAACAGTCGCATTGTCGAGGAAACGCGATGCCGCTATATCCTGCCGCAGAAAACTCCAGGCATCGTTCAGATAGGAAGCTACCTGTGCTCTGTTGGCCTCGCTCATCTCATTTTGAGTGAACGGTTCTACGGCCGATTTATAGGTCCCTACCTTGAAAACCTGCATTTCAATTCCCAGTTTGTCGAGGGCATCCTTGAAAAAGAGAGGTGTGGAGGCCAGACCGTGCAGGTCGAGCATTCCCTGCGGGTTTATGGCTATCTTGTCGGCCACTGAAGCGAGGTAATAACCACCCTGTGTATAGGTGTCGGCATAAGATACGATAAATTTACCACTCTCCTTGAACCCGGCCAGTTCCTGACGGATCTCTGCCAGGGTGGCCATCGAGGCCGAAAGCATGCGTGAATCCAGGTATATTCCTTTTATTTTGTCGTTATTTTTCGCTTTACGGATAGCACCTACAATATCGTTTAGTCCTGTCACGGAAGAATAGTCGCTCCCAATTATCGAAGTGAAGGGATCTTCTTCCGGTGTTCGTTCCGCGATGGAGCCTTCCAAACGCAGATTCAATACTGAATTTTCTTGAAGTGTAAATTTGGTAGACGTCACAGAACTGAGAGCAGATCCTATCATCCCGAAAAACAGCAGCATTGCGATGAGTGAAAGAATCACCTGTGCAATAAGAAATCCTACGGCTGAGGCGAACATGATTTTTATAAAATCTTTCATAAAGAGGACTTTTAGTGTATTGGTTGGACAAAAATAAGTAAAAAACAGTTATGCTACAATACAAAATTACACATTCTTAATTAATTTCACTTGGTTTATTTTAAGGCTGATAGTATATTTGATTAATGAAATATATTGACAATGGAATTGCATTTTGCTTTTTGTTTAAAAAAATATAAATTTGGATAAAAACTGTTGACCGGGTGCAACGTTTTTACGATTTAACCATCTATCATTTGAACTGCGATAAGAATGGACGATTCGCAACTAATAATAGCGTGTAAGAAACAGGACCGTAGTGCTCAGAAGGCATTATATGAACGGTACGCACCTATAATGACGGCCGTGTGCATGCGCTATTGTAAAGAGGAAGAAGCGGCTCTCGATCTGTTGCATGACGGATTTATCCGTGTTTTTACGCAAATTGGCTCATATTCGGGCANNAAGGGTTCTTTTGAAGGTTGGCTGAGACGAATTTTTGTAAATCTGGCGCTGGAAAGTTTCCGGAAAGAGAAGCAAAAGAACCGGTTTCTGGAAGAATATAGTTACCTTCTGGCTACTGAAACAGAAAATAGCGGTGATAACGATGATATGCTCGACATAGAAAATATTCCACGCGATGAAGTCATGGAAATGATCAGAGACCTCCCGCCCGGATACAGAATGGTTTTCAATTTGTTTATTTTTGAGGAATTGTCACACAGGGAGATTGCGCAAATGCTGGGTATCAAAGAAGCTGCTTCGCGTTCCCAGTTTTTCAGGGCAAAGAAAATGTTAAAGAACAAAATCAGCACTATTCTTCAACACCACAAGCAAGTACAATGAACAGAGATAATGAGATAAGAAGAGAAATACAATCAAAATTCAACGATTACAGAGTTCCGGTACCGCCCGACGGATGGGATCGGTTAGAGCAATCGCTGAATGCTGCCATGGCAGCACGCCGGATAGTTCGTCGCCGGTGGTATGCTGCTTCGGCTGTCGCCGCGGTAATCCTGCTCGTGGGAGGGTTGCTTTATAACAGGCCCGCGGCCGATATATCCACTCCGCTTGTTTCGGAATCGAAACCATCGGTCTCCGGCAGGGAATCTCAGTATGACGGAACAGCTAAGGGTGAAGTGCAAACGCATACCGGTACAGTTGTTACCACCACTCCTTCGGGCTCCCTACAATCACATGCAGGTCAGGAGAAACAGAGAAAATCCGGTATTGGCGAATATGCAGTGTCTGAAAAAAAACAAGAGATG
>DOWI01000425.1 GCA_003519645.1 Oscillospiraceae bacterium | reverse complement strand
CATATTGCTTGTAAGTTTCTTTTTTATATTGCGGCGCGTTTTTTCTGCATCTTCACGGCTTCGTTTATTTATTAAAACCTGATTGGAAATTTTATCCGCCTCAGTTGGATTTTCGATAAAATATATCTCAAGCTGATGTCTTAGCATTTCAGTCATAACTTCTTGAATACCTTTATTCGTTATCGCTTTTTTAGTTTGGTTTTCATAAGAAGTCCTATTTGAAAATGAAGATATAACAAGGACAAGGCAGTCCTCTACATCTGAAAAAGTTATTTTACTCTCGTTTTTATTATATTTTCCTGTCTGCTTTAAGTAAGAATCAATCTGGTATACAAATGCATTTCTTACTGCTTTGTCGGGTGCACCACCGTGTTCCAGCCAGCTTGAATTATGATAATACTCTATCATCTTCGAACGATTTGAGAAAGCCACAGCCACATTTATTTTAACTTTATACTCGGGCTTGTCCTTCCTGTCGCGAACTTTCTTTTCCGACTGCCAAAATTGAACCGGAGTCAGCGGGTCTTTTCCCAATATTTCATTTACATGGTCAACAATACCGTTTTGATATATAAATTCAGTTTCATCAAATTTATCGCCTACTTGATTGCGAAAAAGAAAACTTATACCGTCATTAACGATAGCCTGTCTTTTTAATATATCTAAATAATACTCAGCCGGAACATCTATATCGGTGAAAACCTGAATATCCGGTTTCCAACGTATAATTGAACCTGTATCTTTTTTATCGTAGAGTTCCTGTTTAAGCCCCCCTACGTTTTTTCCATGTTCAAAATGGAGTGTATATCTCTTACCGTCGCGCCTCACTTCAACATCCATATACTCGGAAGCATACTGGGTTGAGCATAAACCCAATCCATTAAGTCCCAATGAATATTCATAGCTTTCATCAGATGCATTGTTATACTTTCCGCCTGCGTACAATTCACAAAAGGCTAATTCCCAATTATAGCGCTTTTCATTAGGATTGTAGTCAACCGGGCAGCCGCGGCCATGGTCTTCAACCTGTATCGAATTATCGCTGAAACGTGTTATTATAATTTGTTTTCCGTAGCCTTCACGCGCTTCATCTATAGAATTTGATAATATTTCAAATATAGAATGTTCGCATCCTTCAATACCGTCCGAACCGAAAATAACAGCCGGCCGGCGGCGTACACGGTCGGCACCTTTTAATGAAGAGATACTTTCATTACCGTATTTCACTTTTTTCGTCATACTCTCCTATCGCTCCTACATATATTCACTAATTATTTAATTTCAACTCCACCTAATATGGAAGTATACTTAATAGTTAACAGCGGAAGCGACACATCATTCTGACTGCGTACCTTACAGTCGAATCCGCCAAAAAGCGGCAGGCCGTTCGCTTGAATGCGGCAATTTTCAGGAATGTAAATATCCACTCCACCAAATATTGCATTAACTTCAATTACTGCACCGTTAACAGGTACAGCATTACGCAAATCTATTGTCGCACCGCCAAATATTGCACTTACAGTTCCCCCACAAAGTGATTGTGAGCTATTTGATACTTCCATTCCTCCAAAAACAGCTGTGTAATTAATAGTGTTATTTGAATCATTTGCACCTTTAACACCATCAAGTACAACAGGTTTGCTTGGAATTCTTGGCTTTTTAAAAGGACTTATAACTAACTTTATACCAATAAACAATAAAATGCAAATCCATAATATATTATCCGAGACTGCTTCGGGTATCCAATTCTGCTCACTTGCCAAAAACCATGAACCAATTACTACAAGGCACGTATTCCAAGCATTAAAACCGTAGTTTATGATGCCTGCTATGCCCGGGATTATTAAAAATACAGTCCACCAACCTTTTACATCTATAACATTCCACCAACCGAAAGAATTTCCTAAAAGTACAATAGCTGCAATGATTAGTAGAATTCCAAACAAAATTCTTGTTAAGTTCTTTTTCACAATTTTTCCCCCTATATTTTACACAACAAAAGGGGGAAATGCAATTACATTCCCCCTAAGTTATTAATTTTGTTCAGACTCCAAAGATTTTTTTTCATCTTTTTCGTCTTCTATTTCTTCCGGCTTTTTGCCCTCCATAATCTCTTTAAACTGCTCTCCGCTAACCTTTTCATTATGGAAAAGATATGTTGCCACTTCATGAAGTTTATCCATATGCTCTTTAAGGATATTTTCAGTGTGGCTGTAAGCATTAGTCATGAGCTTTCTAATTTCGTTATCAATCGTTGACGCGGTTTCCTCTGAATAGTTTCTGATATGCCCCATATCACGGCCGAGGAAAGGTTCATTATCATCTTGACCGTAGGTAATCGGTCCGAGCGCATCAGTCATACCGAATTTTGTAACCATGCTCCTCGCAATTTTAGTAGCACGCTCAATATCGTTAGATGCACCGGTTGAAATATCATCAAGGGTAAGAGCTTCCGCAACACGTCCACCGAGAAGTACTATTAAGTCTTCCTGCATTTCTTTGCGGGATTTGTAAGAACGGTCTTCAGTCGGTATCTGCATTGTATAGCCGCCTGCCATACCACGAGGAATAATTGAAATTTGATGGACAGGATCCTGAGTTGGGCAAAAATATGTTGAAACCGCATGTCCTGCTTCATGATACGCCGTCAGTTTCTTTTCTTTTGTAGTCATTACATGACTTTTCTTTTCTGTACCCACAACAACCTTAATTGTTGCTTCCTCTATTTCTTCCATAGTAATTGCTTTAAGACTTTTTCGTGCCGCCAAAAGCGCCGCTTCATTAAGAAGATTTTCAAGGTCAGCACCTGTAAAACCAGCTGTCGATTTAGCAATCGTTTTAAGGTTAACATCCGGAGCAATCGGCTTACCGCGGGCATGAACTTTCAAAATTTCTTCACGTCCCCTAATATCCGGGTAACCAACCATAACCTGGCGGTCAAAACGACCTGGACGCATTAGCGCAGGGTCAAGTATGTCAGGCCTATTTGTAGCCGCAATCATAATAACGCCCTCGTTTGCACCAAACCCATCCATTTCAACAAGTAATTGGTTCAAAGTCTGTTCACGTTCATCATGACCACCGCCTAAGCCGGCACCACGCTGGCGACCGACAGCGTCAATTTCATCTATAAAAATTATACATGGAGAATTCTTTTTCGCCTGTTCGAATAAGTCGCGAACACGAGAAGCACCGACACCGACAAACATTTCAACAAAGTCAGAACCGGAAATTGAGAAAAATGGCACGCCTGCTTCACCCGCAACAGCTCTTGCAAGTAAAGTTTTACCTGTACCAGGAGGGCCCACAAGAAGAACACCTTTCGGTATGCGAGCGCCGAGCTCATTATATTTTTTAGGATTTTTTAGAAATTCAACTATTTCGCGCAATTCTTCTTTTTCCTCGTCGGCACCTGCTACATCGGCAAAAGTTGTTTTGCGCTTTTCGTCAGCCATCTGTTTTATCTTGGCTTTACCGAAATTTATTTGTTTACCCGCATCGCCCATGCTTGCATTCAGGCGCTTCATCATAAACCACCAGAACAATGCCATTATAGCCAAAGTAACAAGCATTGGAAGCATGCTGGCTATCCAAGAAGTTTCAGCAGGACGTTTCAGGTTATATTTCATATTGTTGTTTGGGTTTTCTTTATCATATTTATCTACATAGCCGCGAATATCTTCATAAAGCAGCATTGGATTCGGTGCTACATAAGATATTCGCGGCTATGTAGAT
>DOWI01000176.1 GCA_003519645.1 Oscillospiraceae bacterium | reverse complement strand
GCCTGTGGATACCAAACTTGTTATACAGCTGGTTTGTATACTTTGTGACAGTTTCAGGTTTTACACCCATTTCCTCTGCAATCTCAGAGCGGCGCTGCCCCCGCATGATGCAATCGGCCAGCTGATATTCGCGGCGAGTTAGCGGAGAGAGCGTGTGCTGCAATAAGGTTCTCATACGCAGGGTGTGAGGGGAGTCCTCCCCCTCCGCCCGCTCTGCTTCCAGCACTGCCTCAATTTTCGATATGTTATCTGCCCCACTGACGGTCGCAAGTACGGTGACAGGCTCCGGCACAGCGGCCTCGTCCGTTTCCTCTGCGACAACCCCAATCAAATCTTCCAAGGTGCGGCCACGGAGGCTATATCCTAAAANNCAATACGGTTCTAACAACAGATATAGAATCACAAGCGCAACGGCAATGACGAGATACACTACATACAGCAAAGTCAGATTGTCACGCAATGTGTAAAGCAGCACCGCTTGTACCAGTGATGCCGCAAACCCAAGCCCTATGATGCCCGGAGTAATGAACCGGGATGGATACTGCTTTGCCATGACAACGCCGAGATAGGAGGACATACCGCTGATACCGCCCGCACCGAGCAAAGCGCAAGCCGGAAGTGACAGCTCCGGGACATACAATGAAGCAATGGCAAGGAGAAAGCCAAGTGCTCCCACAGCGATCATCACCGATGCACTTTTCAGCGGCATGATGTGAAACCTTTTCCAAAGCACCGCAAGTATTATGCCACAGACAGCGGAGGACAGATAATATACAGAAATGCCATGCTCCACGCTGTACGCAACGGCGCTGCCAAACAAGGTGATGATGGACGAGAACCCGATCAAGGCAAAAAGCTGAACCATAAATGCTTTTGGCTTGACAAGGCCGTCAGATTTTTTCGCATATTCCGGCCAAGTGCTTTTCGGCATTTTGCAGAAAAACAGCAAAAGCATCGCAAGGGCAACAATCGTGAAGCCGCGAAATACACCGAAAGGTATGGGCATCACATCATTCTGTAGGATGGTAATCAGGCACCCGGAGGAAATCAGGGAAATGATTACCTCCTTAATCGCAGCTTTCTCTGTAAGCAGATTGACGATAACCGCTATTAAGCTACCGATTAAAAAGACACAGCAAAAGGCTTGTATGTAAAAAAGCATAGCCGCCATATGTGGCGGGAGCGGCAAATAGAACATCAGCGCGGAAAGTAAGGCAATACCGACGCTCAATCTTGCCGCCATAACACTGTGCCGCTGTAAAAAAATCAGAAACAGAATATCTACAATAAACCCCGCCGCAACAAGGGCGGTGATAACATTGCTGTCGAGAGCAAAGGGGATTGGCGTTTTTGCCCCAATGGAAAGGGTTTTGCCGGAAAACAGCATGATCCCCATCTGCCACGTTGTAAACATAGAAAGGCAAAGGAGCAAAGGCAGCCCCACGCTTATCTGCTTATTTTCATTTTCGGCGAGCATCGGATGGCGATTCATTCTTCCTCCCCCTTCAATCTTCTTTAACATCTATTATTATAGTGAGCTNNACCTTTCAATCATCTTCAATGCCTATATTATAGTGAGCTTAGTAGGTTCAGTCAACGGAATCCAAATTTTTTCAAAGAATTTTGCCTTTCATCCATACCTTATGGATATGAGCTTTTGAGGAAATCCGCTATTCTGACCTTAGCTTTCGGGCGGGAAAGAGAGGTGAGTGCCCTTGAACGGTAAAGAGTTAACGCCCCCCCTGCGGCCATCACAGCAAGCGTTTGAGCAGCAAACCCGATATGACTCCGCCACCCAAACCTTTACGGCGCATTGTGCTGTCTGCGGACGGGCGAAGAAACAAAGGGAAACATGGCTTCGCGGTCGTGACAAAACACTCCTGAATCTGCGGCGAGAGCTTTTGTTCTGCGACAGCTGTGGCAAGTGGGTATGTGAAGACTGCTTTTTAATTGACGATGGGAAAGGCAATGGCATCGGTATTTGTACCGCTTGCGCTTTGACACAAGGCATAAGCGGACTGACAAGTGCACAATTTGAGGAGGCGTGGCCGGATATACAGCGACCGATCCAGAAAAGGCTGGAGGCAGCAAAGAGAGCCGCCAAAAAAGTTAATCAAAACAAACCATGAGAGAAATGGAGGTATTTATATGAACTGCACAACGTGTGGAAAAGAAGTTGCTGAAACAGTAAAGTTTTGCGATGGATGCGGAACGCCATTGTCATCGGAACAAGAGAATATGCAAGGGACGGTACGGTCTGCATCGCCAAATCAGGAGATAAAGGAACATAAGGGCATTTTCATGCTATCCTATGTACTCTTTTTTCTCCCGCTTATTTCCTGTCCGACTTCTAAAATTGGACGCTTTCACGCAAATCAGGGTCTTGTGCTTCTAATCACATCGGTTGTGGGAAATATTGCCGTATCAATCCTTTCATCCCTGCTTACATGGAGGCTGTGGGCAATCACATCGTTCATAGGCTGGGCATGGGGTATTGTTGTTCTGGCGCTTATCATCATCGGCATGGTGAATGCCAATAAAGGTGAGCAAAAGCCGCTTCCTGTCATTGGGGGATTTACCATTATCAAATAAGGAAGGAGTAAGAATCATGAAAAAGATTTTATCTTTAATTTTAGCGTCTGTATTGATATTGGCGCTTGCCGGATGCGGAGCAAAAGAGCCTGCGGCAGACAAAGCAAATGGNNGAAACCGCCTCTGGTTCCAAAACGCTGCCGGCCAGCTATCCTAAAGAAACTTTGCCCCTTGCAGCGGACGCTGAGATTATTGATGTGAGGGAAAACCCTGCGAGTAAAGGTCTGGAAGTCATGTATGTCAGTGACAATGACATCGACACGCTGTGTGATTTTTATGAGGGTGCACTCAAAGATGCGAAAGACTTAAATACAGATGAAACACCAGATGGTTATTGGATTACCGCCAAAATGGACGGTGTTGATTATACCATCATGCTCAGTAAAGACGCTATGAATCCAACCAAATATGCGGGAAAAGTATCCGTCTACCTAATTCTGTCGGGTCTGGAAGGTGTCGCCGGCCCTACTGAGAAGCCTAAGGGCGAGAGTTTGGCATGGCCTTTTGACGAGATGCCCGGCGTTCCTGAACTTAAGGGGCATATCAGCAAAATCCTGCGGGAAGATGACATTATGCATTTTGAGATGACGGTGGAAAGTGATGAAACGATAAAAAGCTATGTTGGCGAATTAACTGCGGCAGGCTTTACCTTTGATTCAGCGCCTGATTTGACAAGCGACCACATCGAATTTCTCGCTTTTAAGGACGGCAGTATGAATAATTTTGGATATGGCAGTGACGACAATTTTGTAGCCTTTGATTATCAGAAATAGGGAGGCTGTTAAAAAGCCACATTGAAAAATAACTTTTGGAGGTAAAGATTATGAAATCTAAAGTTTTAGCGTTTACATTGGTACTATTCTTAACTCTTGGCCTAATGCCCCTTAGCGCCTTAGCTGCAAATTCGGCACCCTTTGCACTGGATCAGCCGCCTACAAATTTGACGGTCGAATTGAAGCGTGACCAAAATGACAGGATTTGCTACGATATCAAGATGGATGTGCCCCAAAGTGTTTTGGCACTTGTCGATATTTTAGGTAATGACCCGCAGCACTTTCCCGGTTTTACTTGCCTTACCCCGATTATAAAAATCGAACACAAGACCGGAAATAATGATTGGAAGGAAACATCGTTTGCATTCGCCGCTGATTATTTTGAAGGTGGTAATGTCTACGCTTATTATCCGGCGGAAGTGGAGGATGCACAAGGGGGCGTCAATGTAAAGGCAGAGGTGAATAGCTTCCGGGCATATTTTTACTCCCATCAGAACTTCAAGGATATCACATCCCCGTATTCCAACATCGTAACCTTAGGCAATCAGGCAGAATACATCAAGGCATCCGATTGGGCGAAGCCCGCGCTTGATGAGGCCAATGAAAAGGGGCTGATCCCCAAATCGCTCATTGGTGCTGACATGACAAAACCCATCACCCGCGAGGAGTTTGCAGAGCTTGCTGTTATATTATATGAGAAGACGACAGGCACCGCTGCACAGGCAGCCTCTCCGAATCCTTTCACAGACACGACAAACCCGGAAATACTAAAAGCCTATAAGCTTGAAATAGCAAAGGGCATTTCAGACACTAAATTTGCGCCAAATGACCTGACAAACCGCGAACAGGTTGCTACGATGCTCAGTCGTGCTATCAGAAAAATGGTGCCGAATGGTGATTTTTCTATCGCCGGCGCTCCAACTTTCACAGATGAAAAAGATATTTCTCCTTGGGCATTAGAGCACGTAAAATATATGAGCAAGCTTGGTGTCATCCAAGGTGCCGACGGAAAGTTCATGCCCAAGGCCGCTACAACTGCACAAGCAGCGGCCGGGTATGGT
>DOWI01000262.1:247-2851 GCA_003519645.1 Oscillospiraceae bacterium | reverse complement strand
ATGTTGTAAATGCCGGTGTTCCAGAACGGATATTGTCAAGGGATTAAATGATATTTTTTGATTTTTCCCATAATATTAAGAGGGTGTAGGCAGTTTTCTGCTTACACCCTCTTAGCTACCATGCAGCAAAGGCAGGAGAAACCGTCAAGGGCGGCGGCGCCGTTCATCTTGACCCTTGAAGGTTTCTCGTGGATTTGCTATGTCGTTGTGATTATTACAAAAAAATTTCTCTCACGTAAATTATCTTTCTTATGACTCTTATCAGGAGGTCTGGTTAGTTTTTACCACTAACAAAATTTTTCTTGCAAACCCGGTCTAATCGTGATAGACTGAAGTTAGTCTAATAGACTTAGATTGGAGATGATGCTATGACTAAAGATATAACGCTCACTGCCGCAGAAACAAAACTCGCGGCTTTGATTTGGCGTTACGCGCCGCTTCCCTCGCCCGATTTGGTCGCGCTTGCGGAACGTGAATTGGATTGGAAAAAATCAACGACTTACACGGTGTTAAAGAAACTTTGCGATAAGGGCGTATTCAAAAACGAAGACACGAATGTATCGGTTGTGCTTACCTGCGATGAACAAATTGCCCGTCAAAGCCGCCGCTATGTAGAAGATACTTTCGGCGGGTCGCTGCCGAAATTCATCGCNNACTTCATTTTTCGGCGGCAAGAAATTAACACCGGAGCAAGCGGCAGAATTAAAACATCTGATAGAAGAACACGAGGGGGGCGGTAATAATGGATAAACTGTTCCTTACAATTCTTAATATGAGCTTGACTGGGACATTTGTTATCGCGGCGATATGCCTTGCGCGGTTGCCATTAAAAAAAGCCCCGAAAATAATTTCCTATTGCCTCTGGGCAGTAGCGGGATTTAGACTTGTGTTCCCGTTTTCAATCGAGAGCGCTTTCAGTTTGATACCGTTCAAAGCGCGGACGATACCTCCGGATATAGCTATGCAATCAATACCGCGCATTGATAGCGGCATACCTTTTGTAAATAACGCTGTCAGCAGTATTCTTCCCGCTTCTACGCCGACTGCAAGCGTAAATCCGTTACAGATATGGACAACAATCGGTGCGTATATTTGGCTTATCGGCGTTGCCGTAATGGTCATTTACGGCGTGGTGTCTTTTGTGATACTCAAACGAAAAATGGGGAAGGCAGCTCACATCGAAGCAAATATCTACGAATCGGAAAATATTAAATCGCCTTTCGTGCTTGGCGTTTTCAAACCGAAAATCTATCTGCCCATTGGCTTATCCGAGCAGGAAAGAAGCTATATTCTTCTGCACGAACAGACTCATATCCGGCGGCGTGACCACATCGTAAAATTCGCGGCGTACTTCATCTTGTGTTTGCATTGGTTTAATCCGTTAGCATGGGTGGCATTTCTGCTGATGGGTGTGGATATGGAATTGTCCTGCGATGAGCGTGTATTAAAACAAATGGGCGGCGAAATTAAAAAAGACTATTCGCTGTCGCTGTTATCTTTGGCGNNATAAAAAACGTGCTGAATTTTAAGAAACCATCTCGGGCAATTATCGTTGTGTCAGTTGCGTTGGTTGTTGTGTTGAGCGTGGGGTTTGCGGTTAATCGTGCCACGGATGGAAGCATCTTAAATTCAATCATACCAATGACCATGAACAATGTTGATAAAGAGCCACATTTTGCCGGGACTGTAATCGAAGTGTATGATAATGCCATCCTCGTAAGCGTTAACGAGGGCGAATATGCACGCAGAAGCAGCGATCTGATTAGCGTTTCTCTCAACGTGAAATTGAAAGACAGCATGACCGATTTTGCCGTTGGAGACAGAGTAATTGTCTATTATAACGGCGAAATNNTCGTACAGGTAAATACCGTTTATGCCATTGTATTGACAAGCCCAGATATGCAGATAACGCCATCGGATGAGAAGGTCTCTGACATTGCTCAAAGAGTTGAAGATGGTCTACTTGTTATAATGTCATCGCCACTTAGTTCATCCAATCCTCAGGACTATATCAACGAACACTGGGAGGAATATGAGAACCTTACGATGAAATATCCAGACGGTGTTTTGGAGTACCTGCTTTCTCAATTTGAAGCAGGCAATTCCAGTGGTCTGCGCGGACAGATTATGATGCGTATGTGCAAAGATATGCTCGGTGTCCAAAATAATGTAACCGACGAATCACTCTCGCCGCAAGAATGGTATAAACAGTTATCCATCATCAGAGAAATAAAACTCCCTGATTTCAAACCAGAAAATCCATCTGGTGTATATAACGGAGAAGTTGACGGTAAAGTGTATGGTGGCCTTTTCAATTCAGCTATCTTACATCAGTACGGCGATTCAGAGAGCGGGTTTCTTGTATATGCCCCCACTATTTATGGTGCTTACGAGGAATCCGATAAGCTGAAAGCATTTGTCACAGTGTACTACGAGTATTACCGTTTATACGGCAATACGTTGGAAAGTACAGGCGGTGGCGTGATTCCAGGCGCTATTGTTTTTGTCAAAGATGAGCATACCGACGGGTGGGTATTTGAGGAATATCTTGAAGTCGGTTCCGCGAATCTACCGGACGGCGCATATTTTGGCGACTCCATTCGT
>DOWI01000262.1:0-129 GCA_003519645.1 Oscillospiraceae bacterium | reverse complement strand
AACTAACGAGTAGTCGGGCAGGGAGTGCCGCTTTCCCTGCCCGACTGCGCGTTAATTGCCTTTTACTATAATTCCATATCCTGCGCCCTGTGCGTTTGCTGTTCGCGCTGTTCCTGCCGCAAAATACTG
>DOWI01000012.1:305-5844 GCA_003519645.1 Oscillospiraceae bacterium | reverse complement strand
GAGATTGCGGTGATCCAGTCGACGCCGGCCGCGCTCAGAACGGTCTCGACGACGTCGGAGAACTGGACGTCCGCGCCCCGCCTTATATTCGGCATATTCCTGATGGCGGAAGGTGGGCGCGCGCAGATCAAATGCCGCTGCAATACCGTCGGGCTGCAGCTCCTCCCGCAGCTTATGCAGGATCAGCAAAAAGCCGTATAGTCCGTTGGTGTACTGTCCGTTTTTTGTGGTCAGCAGCTTTATGCCGTAAAAAGCGCGATTTACAATACTGTTTCCATCCAGCAGCAGTAAGCGCATGAAAATCCCCCTTAATAAATCTTTAAATAGTATAACACAAATAGTATAAAAACAAAATTATGGTTTTACGGGGGAAATGCGAAAATATAAAACGGGCGGATATGGAATCTGCCCGCATTTATCATTAAACGACCGGTACAAAACAGGGCTGACGCACAACTTTTTCATTGTGCGTCAGCCCCGTTGAATGAATTCAATACCAACCAATATCCTTGCCCTGTCGCACCATTTCTTCCACCGGAGGGTGATGGGGACAATCAAGCGTGGTGCGGCGGTTGCGGGGAGCCGCCCAGCGCACCGCATTTCCTAAGATTTTCTGTATATGGGGATTATGATATGTAGGGTTGGTTTCATGCCCCGGCTGAAAATAAAACACATGGCCCAAACCTCTTGTCCAGCAGCAGCCCGAGCGGAACAGCTCTCCGCCCCGGAACCATCCGCTGAATACCAAGCTTTCAGGCTGGGGGATATCGAAGAACTCCCCGTACATTTCCTCACACTCTAGATCAAAGCAGGCAGGAACCCCCTCGGCAATCGGATGCCCCGGATCAACGCACCATACCCGCTCATAATCGCCTTCACGCCAACGCAGCGAGCAGCTGGTTCCCATAAGCAATTTAAAGGGCTTTGCAAAGTGTGCCGAGTGCAGGGCAATAAAGCCCATGCCTTTATTCACACGCTCCCTGATGCTTTGTGCCAGGACATCGGGTACATCGCCGTGCGCCATATGTCCCCACCAGATCAGTACGTCGGTGTTATCCAGCACCTCATCAGGCAGTCCGCAATCAGGCTGGTCCAAGGTCGCGGTTTTGGCCTCGATCCCATCCATGCCATTCAAAAAGCCGGCAATCGCTCCGTGTATTCCTCTGGGATAAATCGCCTTGACTTCATCCATTTCACGATCGTGGATATTTTCGTTCCATACAGTTACACGAATCATTGTCAATGACCCTCTTTATATTTCACATTTTATGACCGATCGGGTTCGGTCGGATTCAAAGGCAGCTTCCATAATCTTCATAACCCGCATCGCCTCCTCCGGCTTGACCCTTAGTTCGGCAGTGCCATCCAGAAAGTCTGCAAGGTTGCGATAAAATATATCAAAGTCGGGCTTCCACAGGTCTCCGTCCAGTTCAATCTCCTCAATGGTATCCTTGGCACGGGGCGCCATGGTTTTGGTGGGACCTGCCTTGGTATAAATGATTTCCTCTTCCCATGTGACCTCGTGTTCCTTGGCACGGACAATCCGCCCGTTGCAGTCCCATGTGGGAATGGTCAGAGCGCCGCGGTTACCAAAGACAAGCCAGCGGGGTGCAGAGAGAAAATGACTGGTTCCAACCTCAATTGTAACCGAAGGTCCCTGCTCAAAATGCATGATCATCTTAAAGCCGTCATCGCATTCCTTATAATTAACATGATACAATTCGCAGTATACATCGGTAACTTTTTTAGGACTCATCATCATAACCATCTGGTCAATCAGATGCACGCCCCAATCCAGCATCATACCGCCGCCTGCAACAGCATACTGTCGCCAGCCCTCAGGAATACCCCGTGAACCGGTAACCCGGGATTCTATTTCAAACACGTCACCCAGCAAGCCTTTTTCGACTGCATCGCGCATCTCAAGATAGTCCGGGTCAGCCCGCCGGTTTTGATGAATTGTAAACTTACTGCCGGTTTTGGCTGCACAGTCCATCAGCTCCTGCAGCTCGTCACTTGTCATGGTGACCGGCTTTTCACAAACCACCAGCTTGCCCGCCTCCATCGCTCGGCATGCAAGCTCCAGGTGAAAGTTGTTGGGGGTGGCGACAATAACAATATCTATTTCCTTGTCACCAATTAGATCCTCATAGGAGGAGTACGCTTTTGTGATACCGTCTTCCTGAGCTTGTTTCATACGTTCGGGATTGATATCGTAAACGCCAGTGATTGAAACCCGTTCTGTTTTGCAAATACCGGTTTTGTGCCAACGTCCCATACCGCCGTATCCGACAATCGCGGCTTTATACTGCTTCATTTATTAAATCATGCCTTTCTGGATAAGAGAATTATTGCCTTCGGCTTCCAGCCGCAGGTAGTTAACTTTTGATTCAGGACCACCACATGGTGCCCGGCTGTTCGAAAATCAGGATATCCTTCAAAAATGTAACTGCTTTTTCGAGTCCTTCCCGCGGCGACATCAACCCATCTTCATGTTCAATGCTGACAGCACCGTCATAACCGATCTGGCGTAATGTGGAGATCATATCCTTCCACAACATGGTGTCAGAGCCGTACCCGATGGTTCTGAAAACCCAGCTTCTATCGTTCATGTTTTCAAATGAACGTGTATCGAGAACGCCGTTTACTGCAGTGTTATATTTATCGATTCGGGTATCCTTTGCATGGAAATGATAGACCGCACCCTTAAGCTCCCGCAGAGCCGCAACCGGATCAATCCCCTGCCAAATCAGGTGGCTGGGATCAAAGTTCGCGCCGATGATATCCCCCACCGCCTCACGCAGGCGGAGCAATGTCATGGGATTATAAACGCAGAAGCCCGGATGCAGCTCAAAAGCAATCTTTTTGACGCCGTAAGACTCTGCGATTTCCGCCGCCTTTTTCCAGTAAGGAATCAGCACCTCGTTCCACTGCCAATCAAGAATTTCGCCGTAATCATTGGGCCATGCACAGGTAACCCAGTTGGGGCGCTTGGACTCGGCGCAGTCGCCGGGGCAGCCCGAGAAGGTCACAATGGTATCTACACCCAGCTTTTGTGCAAGACGGCAGGTATCAACAAAAACATTGTGGTATCCTTCCGCCAGCTCCTTATTTGGATGTACCGGATTGCCATGGCAGGATAGGGCGCTGATTCCGAGATTCAGCCGCTCCATCATTGCCTTGAACGCATCAATTTTTGCCTGGTCATTTAGATATACCGATGGCTTTAGGTGGTTCTCATTTGTATAGCCGCCTGTGCCGATTTCAACCTGTTCGACCCCGAGCTTGCTTAAATAAGAGAATGCCTCCTCGGCTGCCATACCTTGAAGCGGCACCGTCAAAACGCTCAATTTCATAAAAAACAACCTCCATATTTAATGATAAATATTCACTGTATGTTATGTTGTATTTTAAACTCATCATAAACCATTATACATTCTTTTTCTTATTTAACAGCAACTATCCTTGCGGATTTACTAAACTATTTTACACTCGATGTATTCTCAGCAGAGCGCCGATAGAAAGAAGGAGTCCGTCCCGTCACCTTTTTAAATGCCTTATAGAAATTGGTGCCGTTGTTAAAGCCGCATGCCATGGCAATTTCGGTCAAATTCATTGACGTAGTTTTGATCAGCTCAATCGCCCTCTGTACACGTTTATGCACAATATATTCAATCGGAGACACGCCGTTGAATCGTTTGAACAGCGTGGAAAAATAGCTCGGGCTGACATGCACAATATCGGCAAGCTCGGACAGCCTGAGGTCCTTGTCAAGATTACTGTTTATATAGCTGATTACAGCATTGAGATATTCTATTTCGTTTCCTGACAATGGTTTTACAACTTTGCCGTGTTCGATATAATCATAGTTGCGGATAATTTCAGTGAAAATTGTCTGCAGCTTAATTTTCACAATCAGCTCATAGCATAGCTTTCTTGATTGCAGTTCTTGCTGGATATCAAGAATTAGGGAGAAGATCCGGGCTGTCGCAGGATTCTCCCGATCAAGCTTGTTGGAGAAATTAGGACCCCGTTCGAAAAATATCAGTAAGAAATTGTAATCAATATCGTTGGAAAGCGAGTTCCAGATAAATGAAGGATCAAAATGTATCACTAAATGATGCAGCGTTTCATTTTCTTCCATCAGAAGGGCATGGGACTCGCAGTTATTGAGAATAATAATATCACCGCGCTGCAGATTATAAACACGGTCGTCGATTTGATATCTACCGGTTCCTTCCACAACACAGGACAATTCTAGTTTGTGATGGATATGCGCTGCCACACGATATGTACTGTCAATATAGTGATCATCCAATGTCAACAGGACCGAGCCCATTTTATCTCGAAGAACCATAGAGAATCCCCCATTATCTGACCACTACTTGCATAGCGGCAACCCTGCGGTATAACCTTAGTAATTAGTATAAAGTTTGTTTGTAATTATGTCAAACACAAAATCAAATTCATCCTTGTTTAGTAGATGATTTCTGCAAAACAATCTCGATAAATGTTGCAAAAGAATTCTCCGAATGCTACCATAGATCAAGATTCATTATCAGGGAGGCTCTTTTTGTGCGACTATCGGTTATCCTTGGCTATCTAAAGCCCTACACCAAGCACTGTATCATGGCTCCGCTGTTTAAGTTTATCGAAGCGGTGCTGGAACTATTTCTGCCGCTGGTAATGGCAAATGTCATCGACAAAGGAGCGGCTCGCGGCGATGCGGGTTATGTATTGGGTATGGGCGCTGTCATGCTGTTGATTGTCACTGTTGGGCTGGGCTGCTCGCTGGTCTGCCAGTACATGGCTTCGGTGGCATCACAGGGGTTTGGCACCGTTCTCAGAAACGCCGTTTTTGAGCGTATTAACCGTTTGTCCCACACTCAAATTGACCGGTTGGGCATCCCCTCTCTCATCAATCGTGTCACAGTGGATACGCAACAGCTTCAATATGCGGTGGCAATGCTGCTGAGGCTGGTGGTCCGCGCACCCTTTCTATGTATCGGCGGTATCATAATGGCGCTGACCATCGACCCCGGGCTTTCGCTGGTGGTGATTGCTGCCATTCCCCTCTTTCTAATTGTAATTATCCTGGTTATGAGGCTTACGGTTCGCCTGCATCGCACGGTTCAGAATCGATTGGATAAGCTGACATTGATTCTGCGTGAAAACTTGTCGGGCGTCAGAGTCATACGCGCCTTTACAAGAACCAAACAGGAGCAAAAGCGATTTTCCGCTTCGGTTGACCATCATACCCAAGCCTCGCTTGGGGCGGGTGTCCTGTCTGCCCTTCTCAACCCCGCAACCCAGCTGATTATGAACGCTGCAATTGTTGCGATTGTCTGGTTTGGAGGAATTCGGGTGAATGCCGGTGGGATGTCAACCGGTGAGGTAATCGCATTTATCAACTATGTAAACATGATTTTGCTTGCACTCATGGTGGTTTCTAACCTGGTGATTACTTTCACAAAAGCATACACCTCAGCGGGACGTGTCGCCGAGGTGCTGGCAACCCAACCGGCTGTTTCCGACAGCC
>DOWI01000012.1:0-244 GCA_003519645.1 Oscillospiraceae bacterium | reverse complement strand
CGGGCAAATCCACCCTGATGAACTTGATTATGCGATTTTTTGATGTGCAGTCGGGGGAGGTACAGGTAGACGGAATCAATGTAACCCACTATCCTATGGAAACGCTTCGGTCAAAAATCGGATTGGTTCCCCAAAAGTCGGAACTGTTTTCTGCAACCATTGCCCAAAACATCCGTTGGGGCAAGCCTGACGCATCGGATCAAGAAGTGCGAAATGCGGCGGCTGCCGCCCAGGCCCTTGAATT
>DOWI01000175.1 GCA_003519645.1 Oscillospiraceae bacterium | reverse complement strand
CAATACAACGCCATCGCCGCCGATTCCGATGTTGCGGTCAGACAGGAAGACGCTCAAAGACTCCGGACTATTGATTTCTTGTTCAAAGCAGTTAAAGTAAATATAGTCGTTACCGCAGCCCTGCATTTTGGTAAATGCCAGTTTCATATGTTCACTGCGCATACAGTTTATATCAACCAGCTCTGTACTGTTCTGCGTATAACGACTTCTGAGGCTGTTTGCCAGTGCATTGGCGGTGTCAATCGAAGTAAGGCAGGGGATGGCAAGCTCAACAGCTTTACGTCTTATCTTCACGCTGTCTCTGCTCGGAAGTCTGCCCTTAGACGAAGTTGAAATGATATAATTCACTTTACCGCTTTCAAGAAGGGTAATTAGATTGTCGTCCGACTCGTGTATCTTATTAACTGCAGTTGCTTCTATACCGGCCTCTTTTAGAATATGGGTTGTACCTTTAGTCGAATAAATGGTAAACCCAAGCTCAACGTAACGTTTTGCTGTATCGACAATTTCAGTTTTATCTGTATCACGTACCGTGATCAAAACACCGCCGTGCTTTTTCATCTTATACCCAGCTGCTACAAGTCCTTTATAAAGTGCTTCATCCAGCGATTTACCAATCCCGAGAACTTCACCGGTTGATTTCATTTCAGGGCCGAGATGGGTGTCAACATCAATCAACTTTTCAAAAGAGAATACCGGAACTTTAACAGCTACATAGGGAGAAATGCGATACATTCCTGTTCCGTAGCCCATATCGCCAAGCTTCTCACCCAGCATAGCTCGGGTTGCCAGCTCAACCATGGGAACGCCGGTAACCTTGCTGATATATGGGATGGTACGGGAGGAACGCGGATTTACCTCTATTACATAAATCTTATTTTCATGGATTACATACTGAATATTGATAAGTCCCCGCGTATTGAGGGAAATAGCAAGATTTCTGGTATATTCGGTTAATCGTTCAATCTGCAGTCCACTGACATTCCATGCCGGGTATACGGCTATTGAGTCGCCTGAATGAATGCCCGCTCTTTCAATATGCTCCATAATTCCAGGAATCAGTATATCCTCGCCGTCGCATATTGCATCAACCTCTATTTCTATACCCATCAGGTATTTATCAATTAAAACGGGGTTTTCAATACGGTTTGACAGAATTATAGTCATATATTCAAGAATATCCTCGTCACAGAATGCGATAATCATATTTTGGCCGCCGAGAACATATGAAGGGCGCATAAGCACAGGGTATCCCAGTAAATTTGCCGCCTTAAGTGCATCTTTTGTATTCATAACGGTGGTACCCTGAGGACGGCGAATGTTAAGACGTTCTAGAAGGGCGTCAAAACGCTCGCGGTCTTCTGCTGCGTCTATGCTATCTGCAGGGGTGCCGAGAATTCGAACGCCCTGGGATTCAAGAAAGTTTGCAAGTTTAATTGCGGTCTGACCGCCAAAAGCTACAACAACGCCATACGGTTTTTCAGTATGAATCACATTCATAACATCTTCAGAGGTTAACGGCTCAAAGTAGAGTCGATCTGCAGTGTCAAAGTCGGTTGATACGGTTTCGGGGTTATTATTGACAATTACAACTTCATACCCTGCCTTCCTTAGTGCCCAGACGCAGTGAACCGAAGCATAGTCGAACTCAATGCCCTGTCCAATTCGAATTGGACCGGAACCAAACACAATGATGGTCTTTTTTTCCGAGTTATGCTGCACGATAAACTGTTCAGCTTCATTTTCCTCGTCATATGTAGAATAGAAATAAGGGGTCTGCGCCGAGAATTCAGCAGCGCAAGTATCTACCATCTTGAAAACGGCTTTCCTGGGATTATCAATTTTTTGACCGGAAATGCGCTCAATCACCCTGTCGGGATAACCACGTTTTTTTGCTTCTATATACAGCTCGTTCGAAAGNNTAGGGTGCCTGATAAAGCGGCTGTTAGTACATCGCCTTCTCCAGCGTAACCCACCCCTTCCGCCATCTGCTTTTCAATTCTTACAAGATTATAGAGCTTGTATAAGAACCAAAGGTCAATCTTGGTTATACTGTGGATGTCCTCACATGAAACACCGCGTTTTATAGCTTCAAAAATTACAAAAAGCCTCTCATCGTCACATGTCGAGATACGGTCATAGATTTCTTCATCGCTTAGCGGTGCTAGCTTGGGCATATTCAGGCTGTCTAGTGAGATCTCTGCACCGCGCACAGCTTTCATAATTGCTTGTTCAAAACTTACACCAATCGCCATAACCTCGCCTGTAGCTTTCATTTGCGTGCCGAGAGCACGTTTGGCGTATACAAACTTATCAAAAGGCCATTTCGGAAGCTTCACAACAACATAGTCAATTGTTGGCTCAAAGCATGCACTTGTCTTTCCTGTAACGGCGTTGGTTATTTCATCCAGTGTATAACCGATTGCAATTTTAGCGGCAACCTTAGCAATGGGGTATCCAGTCGCTTTTGAGGCCAATGCAGAAGATCGGGAAACACGGGGATTGACTTCAATTACAGCATACTCAAAGCTGTTGGGGTTGAGCGCGAACTGGCAATTGCATCCGCCTTCGATTTCCAGGGCGGTAATGATATTTAAAGCTGCAGAACGCAGCATTTGATATTCCATATTTGAAAGGGTTACGGCAGGAGCGATTACGATACTGTCTCCGGTATGAACACCAACCGGATCAAAGTTTTCCATACTGCAAACGGTGATGACATTGCCGGCACCATCGCGAATGACTTCAAATTCAATCTCTTTCCAGCCGGAAACACACTTCTCTACAAGAATCTGTGTAATGGGTGAAAGGCGTAGACCGTTTGCAGCAATTTCGCGCATTTCGATTTCATTCTGAACAATACCGCCGCCGGATCCGCCAAGGGTAAATGCGGGACGAATTATAACGGGATAACCGATGCTTTCAGCAAAGGATAACGCTGACTCTTCATCGTTTACAACAACGGAGGGGATAACAGGCTCACCAATCTCAAGCATGGTATCCTTGAACATCTGTCTGTCTTCTGCCTTGTCAATCGTCACGGGATTTGCGCCAAGTAGCCGGACATTATTCTGCTCTAGAAATCCTTCTTTTGCAAGCTGCATTGAAAGTGTAAGTCCGGTTTGCCCGCCGAGAGTGGAAAGGACACTGTCCGGCTTTTCATGCAGAATAATTCGCTTGAGTGTTTCCGGTGTCAACGGCTCGATATAGATTTTATCAGCCATTATATTATCGGTCATGATGGTAGCAGGATTTGAATTAACAAGAACAACTTCCAGACCTTCTTCTTTCAGTGCTCGGCAGGCCTGAGTTCCGGCATAGTCAAATTCAGCAGCTTGCCCGATTACGATAGGACCAGAGCCGATCACCAGTATCTTTTTGAGTTCTTTGTTAAGCGGCATGGTTAGCAGCCCTCCTTCATTAAATCGACGAATCTATCGAACAAGAATTCTGTATTCAACGGTCCTCCTGCAGCTTCCGGATAGAACTGCACCGAAAATGCCGGCATATCTGTATACACAATTCCTTCTACAGTTCCGTCATTGCTATTGCTAAAACTGACCGCTGCATTCACTGGTAATGTACCCTCGATAACAGAATAGCCGTGGTTCTGGCTGGTTATATAAACACGTCCTGTGGAGATTTCCTTTACAGGCTGGTTTGCACCGCGGTGTCCGTATTTCAGTTTTTCGGTTTTTGCACCCTGAGAAAGCGCCAAAAGCTGATGTCCGAGGGAAATGGCGAAAAGGGGGATTTTTGTATTACAAAGCTTATGTATCTCTTTAATGATACCCGTATTATCTGCAGGATCACCGGGGCCGTTTGACAGAACAACGCCGTCCGGTTTCAGTGAAATAATTTCGTCGGCTGTTGCAGAACAAGGCACAACTGTGACTGAACAATCTCGTATTCCTAACATATTCTGGATACTCTCTTTTGCACCAAAATCCCATAAGACAACGTTATATTTTGGATTATTAATTTCAGAACATATAAATTCCTTGCAGCTGACCGATTCAACCGCATTTTCAATTTTATATTCCTTAAGCTTTTTGGCTACAGCGTCTGTAACTTGCTTAGAAGAAGCGATTCGAGCGTTCATTGTGCCATGCTTACGAATCATTTTTGCCAGAGCGCGGGTGTCTATATTAGAAAGCCCGATTATATTATGGGATTCTAAAAAAGCATCAAGAGCACCCTCACTCCGAAAATTGGAGGGTTCTTGACACCATTCCCTAACAATATATGCTTTTAAATGTGGTTCGCTGCTTTCAAAATCAGATGGTATAACACCATAATTACCAATCAACGGAAAAGTTTGAACCACGATTTGTCCGTAATAACTGGAATCAGTAAGTGTTTCGAGATAACCGGTCATTGCAGTTGTAAAAACAATTTCACCAGTAATATCTCCCGAAGCACCAAAGCGCCGTCCTTTAAAAATATGTCCGTTTTCAAGTATCAGGTAGCNNGATTCTCCAATGCAGATCCCTCCGTTAGTATAAAATGGGTGGGCGGTCATGCTGAACAAGGTTCAGACTGGAAGCGGACAAGTCAGCGTGTCTCAGCAATTTTGGTTTTGTGAATTACAACGATGATTGACCGGTTCTAACCGTTAATTATACAGGGTGGTAGCCATATGGTCAAGTAAAATATTTATAAAAAATGCAGTTTAAGAGTGAGTTTGAAAATTGCAGTCTCTTTCACAAAATTACATTTGATTCGCCGTATTGTGTGACAAAATATGTAATGTCAGCATAGCTTGTACCAAGGAGGTGAATTGTATGTGCTTAGAAGCGTTTGCGGTTGCGGCAGCCGCACGAGCCGTGGATTGTGCATGTAAGCGAGGTATCAACCCTGACAGATTTGACCCCGATCGGAATAGGTTTAACAGAAACAGATTTGATGGGCGCGGTGTAAGTCCCGAGTTATTTAGACGCGGGATTGAACCCACCATGAATATTCATCGTTGTACTTGTTGTGATTGTAGAAGGCATCATCATGAATGCTGCCGCCCGTGCTGCGACTAAACGATATCTAAAAGCCTGCTTTTGTAAGCCCCCCGTGTATAAACACGAGGGGCCTGTTTAAATACTTCTACTAACTACGGTTTAACAATATTTCCGCTTCGTATTCCATAACAGAGTCAAACCATGATTCATCGAAAGGCACATTTTGAGATTCGCAGTAATGCTCCCAGATATCTCCAAACGGGTAAGTCTTAATTTCTTCCTGTAACATCATAAGCTCAGTAAAGCGACCTTTATTCTGAAGCTCTTTTAATTTGTCATTTGGCTGCAGTAATGCAAAAAGCAAAGCTTTTTGCATATTACGAGTACCGATTATCCATGCAGCAACACGGTTAATGGATGCATCAAAGAAATCTAATCCGATTAAGACTTTATCCATTGCGTTGTTTCGCACGATTTCTTTTGCAATCTCCTTAGTCTCGTCTTCAAAAAGAACCACATGATCCGAGTCCCATCGCACCGGACGGGTAACATGCAGTGGAATTATATCAAAGAATGCAAGAAGGCTCGGAATCTTATCGCTGACTAGCTCGGTAGGATGATAGTGTCCATTATCCAGAAGGTTATATACCCCAGGATGGCTTGCAGCGTAACTCATATAGAATTCATTGCTACCAACCGTATAAGATTCAACACCAATACCGAACACCTTGCTTTCAACACAGTCGATAACACCATCAAGCTTTCCTGCAAAAATACGGTCAAGGCTATTCTTGAGTCGAAGGCGGGGACCGAGTCGATCAGCGGGCATGTCTTTGTAGCCATCAGGAATCCACACATTATTGAGAACAGGGCTGTTCAGCTCTTTGGCAATATATGCGGCAATCCAGCGGCATGCAACACCGTGGTTAATCCAGAAAGTACGGATCTTCTCATCCGGATGTGAGAGGGTAAGCCCGTCTTTTGCCAGTGGATGGCTGAAAAATGTGGGGTTGAAATCAATGCCAATCCCTCTAGACTTGGCATATTCAACCCAACGGGAGAAATGTTTGGGTTCCAACTTATCGCGATCTGCTTTATTGCCCTCAAAAATAGCATAGCTGGCATNNTGAAAGCGCCTTTATAATTAAGCTTATAGCTTTATCAAAGTCAGCCATCAACTCGTCAGGAGTGCGGGCCTTGCCGGGATAGTTTCCTGTGGCTTGGATTCCACCGGATAGTGCTGAATCTGCGTTTTCAAAACCACTTACATCATCGCCCTGCCAGCAATGAATGCTGATGGGCTTGTTCGTCAGTGCCGCCAGAGCAGCATCAACATCGACCCCAAGTTTAGCATAACGTTGTTTTGCCTGTTCATAACGATTATTCATGTTTTGTTCCCCTTTTAGGTATAATTAAGAATATTGAAGCTGTTGTGAATTGCTTTCCTAGCGGCAAACAGATCAGAAAATTCTCCCGCGCGGATCATTTGAGCCATTAGATTGCCCAGAGCCGTGCCTTCTTCCGGACCGGCAAACACAGAAAGACCGGTCTTTTTTGCTGTAAGTGAATTCAAATAACCGTCTTTGCTTCCACCACCGACAATATGAATGCGGGTATATTTTTTTTGGGTTATATCCTCCAAACCTTTAATTGCATTGGCATAACTTATCGAAAGACTTTGATAAACGCACTGCATAATCTCTCCAACGGTTTGGGGCACCTGCTGTCCTGTTTTACGGCAGGTTTCCTTGACCGCATCCATCATATTGTCAGGTGCAAAAAATGCTTGATCATTCACATCTACAACCGATGGGAAATCAGCAGATTCTTTTGCCATCTGCTCAAGTTGTGCAAAGGAATATACTTTATTCAGATTACGGCGTATGGACTGAATCATCCACAATCCCATAATGTTTTTCAGATAACGAAATCTATAATCATATCCGCCTTCGTTTGTAAAGTTAAGTATGCGACTTTGCTCGGTTGTTATAGGCTCGACATTTTCTACACCGAGAAGGCTCCAGGTGCCACTGCTGAGTGTAATCGCATTATCGTCCTTTGCGGGAACGGCGAGAAAAGCGCTTCCGGTGTCATGGGTTGCAGGAAGAACGACTGTACAGCTAAATCCGACTTGTTTTTGTATTTTTCCCATCAGGGATCCGACCTCGGTTCCGGGCATTACAAGTGGACGAAACAGTTTTTCCGGATAACCAACGGTAGGTATAATATCTTTATCCCAAGTTTTTTCTTTTGCATTCACTAAGCCGGTACTTGTTGCGTTTGTGTACTCGTTTAAGCATTTTCCAGTAAGGAGGAAGTTAAGATATTCCGGTATCATAAGATAGAATTCTGCGTTTTCAAGGTGCTCCGGATTTTCTTTTTTGACTGCTGCAAGCTGGTAAATTGTATTATACGGCTGCTTTTGTATACCGGTTCTGGCATATAATTCTTCAGCGGATAGGCGTTCTTCAATCCATTTATCCATACGTTCTGTTCGGCTGTCTCTGTAAGCTACGCTGTTGCCAAGTATTTTGTATTCTTTATCGAGTAATACAAAATCGACTCCCCATGTATCAATCCCCATTGTAGCAGGTATTTTTCCGAGTTCTTTGCAGTTTTTCAACCCTTGTACGATGCTACTGAACAAATTTTCGATATCCCAGCAGAGATGCCCGTCCTTATGAATCAGATTATTTGCGAATCTGTGTATCTCTTCCAATACAAAACGACCTTCATCAATGTGACCCAGAAGCATTTTACCGCTGGATGCTCCAATATCAACCGCTAAATAATATTTCATTTGACACGCCCCTTGCAGCTATATTTATATAATTTCCATTATATATTAAAAACAATAAAAAAATAAGGACGTAATTTGAATGAAAATTACGTCCTTATTTAACCTCTAAGCGATATAATTTAGGGCTTGTTTTATATCTTTCTCTGAATATGCGGTAAAAATAGCTGGTATTATCATAACCAATGACAGCAATCACATTCTGAACAGGAAGACGGCTTTCGCGAAGAAGATGAGCCGCTACTGCAAGGCGCTTGGTTTGAAGCAACTCTTTGAAGGTACATCCAGTTGATTGCTTCACAATTTTGCTTAAATATGCAACCGAAACAAGATAACGTTTCGCAATTTCGGATAGATTCGCACCATGGTAATTTTCTTCAATTTCACGTAAAACCCCAAGTACCAGTGCATTACTGCTGTGCTGTTTCTGCTCTAATTCCAATCGCTTTGTGTTATTCAGCAGATGCACAAAAAGGAGACCCATAGTAATTTGATGGATTCTTCTGTAATTTGGCTGTCGGTTGATAATGCTCCATATCAGATTTTCAACAAGATTTTGTATCGGCAGAATATCCGTAACTTTAAAATGAAGAAAACCAATTTCACCGTCGTTTTGGCGTAGGCTGCTGATTAAAAAATTGCTCAGAGGATTATCCGATCCAATCATGGAGAATGTAATATCGAAAAATTCGGGTAAAACAATAAAATTTACTGCAATATCATTTTTTTCGGCACATTCAATAGCATGACTGGCATGCTGGTTGATGAAGAGTAGTTCACCGGTGCTTAATAGTATCTTAGTCTTATCGTTAACAATATGTGTCGTGCTTCCGCTGCACATATACATGATTTCAATATAATTATGGCGATGTTTTGGAAAAGGTGCAAAACGAGTATGGGGTCGTATGGATATTAAGCGCCCTTTTTCCAGCATTTTAGCACTGTCTATGACAGAATCTCTGCCGGCTGCATAGTTCTCCATGTCTACGGTATTGCCTTCTAGAATCCGTCTTTCTTCATCTGTTATGGTAGCCAGCTTCTGTATAAGAGCTGTATGCATGTTTATAGCCCTCCTTCAAACTTACACTAGCAATAATTCTTAGAAAAAAAGGATTGAGCTGCATCAGATGCTTGTTTCATATACATTTCAGCGGGACGATCTTTATCCGAACCGGTATAATGGATTGTATGTGTTAGACAGGCATTTAGAATTGTTAAAACCGGTTTTAACTGTCTTTCAAGCATCTCGCCACCATCCTGACTGTCGGAACCGCAGGTGGTTAATAGAATCGCAGTTTTGGCATGCCGAATCGGAGGACGGACATTGCGTTTAAAGCGAGCCGCCCAATATATCTGCATGCGGTCGATCAGCGCTTTCATTGGAGCGGGGAAGGATAGATTGTATACCGGTGCAGCAAAAACCAGCAAATCAGCCTTTTTCAGTTTTAGATAGAAATCATCCAGGTCGGAATAAGCACATCCCTCTGATGAATGGCAGTATCTGCAATCATTGCAGGGCAGGGGGGGATGCTGAAAGCAGTTATATCTATCAATAACCGCGTTTTGCGGCAATCCATCCAAAAATGCATTAAGAAGCCGTGCGGTATATCCGTTTTTTCTAGGCGAACCGAATATTACAAGAACTTTAAAATCACCTGAGAAGGGTTCTTTCTTCGCAGTATTCGCACACAAGGATATCACCGCTCTTTCGGAAAGTATAAGGAACATAAGATTCGAAGCGGGTAATACAATTTGGATTACTGCATTGTGTAGCTACGCCCCGCGGAACCATATGTAGTTGTTTGTCGGACGACTCTACCATTTTCATAATCAATGCCATACGTGCATATAGACCATACTCTGTCTGCTCAAAATATCTTGCGCGTGGGTCGTCGTCTACCTCTACCGTTATTTCATCGACACGGGGAAGAGGGTGAAGAACAACCAAATCCTTTTTTGCTATGGACATTTTGTCAGTATCCAGTATATAAACCCCTCGTTGACTTATATATTCCTCTTGAGATGCAAAGCGCTCTTTTTGTATACGTGTCATATATAAAACATCAAGAAGCGAAATGGCATCGGCAAGGTTGTCCACCTCCTGCCAGGGAGTGCCTGCAGCCGAAAGAAAATCCTTTATATATTGTGGGATGCCTAAGTACGGAGTTGAAATCAGCACAAAGCTGTTGCCAGGAAAACCAGCCATTGCTTTAATTAGAGAGTGAACGGTACGTCCGTTTTTGAGGTCTCCGCAAAGACCAATGCATAAGCCGGAAAAAGAACCTTTTTCATGCCGCAATGTTACCAGATCGGTCAGGGTCTGTGTTGGATGCAGGTGACCACCGTCTCCGGCGTTTATAATCGGTACGCGAGAATAGAGTGCGGCTGCCTTGGCAGAACCGGCAACCGGGTGACGCATGGCAATGATGTCTGAATAACCACTTACAACTCGAATGGTATCCTTAAGATTCTCACCTTTTGAGACAGAAGAGTTGGCAGGATTATCGAATCCTATAATACGGCCGCCCAATCGCAGCATTGCCGTTTGAAACGACATCTGAGTGCGGGTGGACGGCTCATAAAACAGAGTGGCAAGGATTTTGCCGCGACAAACACCGTAATAGGAATCAATGTTTTCACGGATATCACAGGCAAGACGGGTTATTTCTTCCCATTCTGCAACCGAAAGATCAGCTAAATCAATTAAGTGTCGGGACTGCATTTCATATCACTCCTGTAAAGTTGGACAGGGATTCATACACGTTAAGCTCTATTAAACTGTGTACAGTTTATCAGTTTTTTCGCCAATATGCAACTGTTTTGATAAATGAATGGAATATGTTTAATACATACAAATAAAAACAGCCGCGCGGTGAAAAACCATGCCGCGCGGCCAAGAATTATCGGATAAAAACATCAAGTAAATTTGCAAATTCCTTTGGAATTTCATATCTTGAAATAAATCCAAAATTCGGATAATAAACCGTTTCAAAATAAATACTGCCTTGATTATAGATTCTAATTAATACCTGATTGCCGAATATATCATTTGAGATCCCTGCACTTCCCGATGAAGAACCGGCATTTCCGGTATCATATTGTACGGTTGTCTGCGGAGTATCTTGTGTCTGGTCCGGATAGTCTGGTGGAATTGCGTTAGGCTGTGTTGCGGAAGTCAGGTTGGATTCATTTTTATAGGAATAAAGTTTTTCAAAGTATTTATCGCTTGCGTTTTTTAAAACCGAATAATTGTCATAGAACTTTTGAATTTGTGAGCGATCCGTTAATGTAATCGAATGATTATTGCTCCGGTCAATAATCATTATTTTAGCTATATCATTGACTTTACGAATTCCATACAGCTTAAGATATGCTTCCGCATCCTCATCCTGATTATTCATATAGCTATCAAAACCATAAAACTTATAGAGAATATAACCGTTATCCTTTTTTACCGCTACAACAGCATCTCCATTAGCCGGTAAATACTGATAAACAGCACATCCGATTAATTCCGGAGCGGCGTTAGATTTGATACTGGTTATTCTTTTCCCAATATCTTTTTGGGCTATGGTTTCGGAAAAGCCATAATCCGAACGGTCAGAATCTCTAAGAATATTATACGTTTTATCCTCAATTTTAAACTGATTCAGTGGTTCGGTTGATAAATCCGCCGTATGCTCTTCAGTCATTTTATCATCTTGTATCATTCTATCGCCTGTATTTTCAATTATTGAAGCATTATCCTTATTTAAATTGAAAAACGCCAATAAACTTGCTGTTACAATAAGAACCATTGCGACTGCGGGAATTGCTTTAAATAAAAATTGAGAATACTTTTTATTATTTTTTTTATTTTTGTGAAAAGCTATAATGTGGTCTAACATTCTTTTTTTTGTGACTTCATTCGGGGCAATCTTGTCAAAGGAATTTTTTAATTCTTCTGGTCTCACTTGGGCTCTCCCTCCATTTCAATTTTTAGCAACCTTCTTCCTGTGTATAAATAGCTTCTCACGGTTGATTCATTTTTTCTTAATGTTTTTGCGATTTCTACAGTTGAGTAGCCCTCATAATAATATAAATAAACCACCGTTTTATATTTTTGAGGTAGAGACATAACTCTTTTCAAAGTTTCGTCAATAACAAAAGGAGGTTCCACTGCCACATCAGCCACAAGATCTATGTCAACCGTTTTATTTACCCACCAGCTGCGATAATGATCTTTGCATAGATTTGTTGCAGTTCTAATCAGCCATGCTTTTTCATGCTCTTGGTTTTGAAACTGCGTGCCGGTCTTCATTAGCCGAATAAATGTGTTTTGTACCATATCTTCGGTGTCATGACGATTTTTCATAAACATAAAGCAAACATTGTAAACTGTTTTTACATGCCGATTATAAATCTGCGACAGTTCTTCATTCGTACGCAATAAAGAACCATTCAATCGAAAACCCCCTTTCACTTATAATACGATTGAGCCCAAGAAAACGTTGAGCAATTATACATTATTATTTCATTTGGTATAAATATTAAAAAAGCAACGCCCAATTGAAAAGTTAAAACTTCTAAATTGAGCATTGCTTTTATGGGTCTGAAATTTATTACTGATTGTCAACTAAGGACATGTGAGAAATTAAATCAAGAACCTTGTTTGAATAACCCCATTCGTTGTCATACCAGGAAATTAGCTTGAAGAAATTGGAATTCAATGCGATACCGGCGGTTGCATCATAAATGGAGGTTCTCTCATCGGAGTAGAAATCAGAGGATACAACCGCATCCTCGGTGTAACCAAGAATACCCTTCATATAGGTCTCGGAAGCCTCTTTCATAGCGGCATTGATTTCCTCCATGGTTGTGGCTTTTTCTGTCCTGACAGTTAGGTCAACAACCGAAACATCAAGGGTTGGAACACGGAAAGCCATACCGGTCAGCTTACCCTTCACTTCTGGAATAACAAGGGCACAAGCCTTTGCAGCACCGGTTGAGGAAGGAATGATATTGCCTGCAGCAGCGCGACCGCCTCTCCAGTCTTTGGCCGATGGACCATCAACCGTCTTCTGAGTTGCAGTTGTGGAGTGAACAGTAGTCATAAGTCCTTCAACAATCCCAAACTTGTCATTGATAACCTTAGCAAGAGGAGCAAGGCAGTTTGTGGTGCAGGAAGCATTGGATACAACTTTCATATCTTTGTTGTACTTTTCAAGGTTTACACCACAGACAAAGGTGGGAGTATCTTTGTCCTTTGCAGGTGCGGAGATAACAACTTTCTTTGCACCGGCAGCGATATGTGCGCTCGCCTGTTCTGTTGTGCAGAACACTCCTGTAGATTCAACAACATAATCAGCACCGCATTCAGCCCATTTGATATCTGCTGGATTTCTCTCAGCATAAACAAAGATGGATTTTCCATTTACAACCAGATTGCCATCCTTAGCTTCGACAGTGCCCTGAAACCTTCCGTGGATGGTGTCGTACTGAACCATATACACCATATAATCCAGATTGATAAAAGGATCATTAATGCCCACAATTTCAAATTTTTCGGGTTGGGCAACTGCCGCACGGAAAACCAAGCGACCGATACGACCAAAACCGTTGATACCAACTTTAATTGCCATAGCTATTTTACCTCCATTTTGTAAATTCCTTATCTATTCTACCTTCTTTTTACCAATTTATCAAGAAGTTCGTCAAAAATTTAACCGACATTCTTGACTTTCGTAATCTTTCACAAAACCAGCTTATTGCTTCGCTTAAAATGGGATATAATATCATGTAAATTCAAACAGTAACCGGAAGGTATGAATAATAAATGAACCAATATTTTAATATACAAGATCCAAGACGCATAATATCGATTGAAAAAGAAGGATTGATAAGAGAAGCACTAGCGGTGTTTTTTTTATCCGCTCCTCCACTACATCTACAAACATCCGAACAAAGATTAAAATATAAACGGGCAATAAGGCGCCTGGCAGACCTTGAGATCTTATCGCTTTTGCAATCTTCAACCATTAAGCGCCCACTTAGATATGGTGATGTTAACGCTTTGCTTATATCGACACTGGAAGCTTCTTTGCGGCTCATGAATAAAAAAGGTGTTTCGATGAAATATTATGCACCCGAAAAAAGCTTTTGTATGGCCGCTGAACCACGGCTAATTACTGTTGCGCTTGTAACTTTACTGAATTCCTATGCTTTAGCAAATCCGAACGGCAGCATATACTGCCGCATTAGAATCAATAATACTCATATTTCGGTTTCAATATCCGGATCATTTCCACTAGATGATCCGTGTGTCAGTAATGCGGAAAAAGCGCTTGAATTGGCGCAGGCAGCCGCCAAACTTCATAATGGCGCAGCAGTTGTTTCCGCTAATACTACTGCATTTTCACTTGGCTGTGGTTTTACAGAAAGAGTAGGGCTGTTTTCGGCTCCTACGGTTCATGAGCTTCTCAACAACCCGTTATCAATCGTGAATATTGGACTTGCCTAGCCTACAAATCATCCTTAAACCATATACCGGCTTGTTTTCTTATTGTTTCCATTACTTCACTGACAGTGAAGGTTAATTGGGATACGCTTTCGATTTCCTCTTTATTTCCGGCCGGATCATTTGCGAAACGAAGAAACGCCGCCGCTTCACCGCTCATCAGTTCTGATTTGGGAATATTACCAATCAGAGCTTTACATAATTGTTTTCCGTTTTCAGTCTGAACAAGCGTTATTTCAGTCAGCTTGGAAATCGAATTGATTTTCAGTGTACCTAGATCGCCCATAATTTCAGAGCCGATAATACTCTGTCCGGTTTTAGAATAGGTGAGGGTGACTTGCTTGTCATTGTATATAAATATAGCAGAACCGTAACCATCTGCACCGCTGCTTAGAAAGCCTGCGCTGGCCATGATTTTCTCAGGCTTGCCGAAAAGATCAACGGCCGCATAAACGCAGTAGATGCCGAGATCCATAAGACAGCCGGTTGCCNNTAGCGGGATTAAATATATTGGGGAGTTTCCCTGTCTGAAGAGCGTGGTGCTTGGAGGATAATTGCGAAAAGTCAAATCTGGCTGTTGTTATATTACCAATCTGGCTTAAGGTTTCGTGAAGTAATCTCCGAGCGGGAAGATACCGCATCATAATTGCTTCCATATAGACTAGATTCCTGCTCTTTGCCAAGGCAGACAGTTCACGATATTGCGTCGACGTTACTGTAATAGGCTTTTCGCAAATGACATGCTTTCCATTTTCCAGAAAAAGCTTACTCTGTGAATAATGATACACATTCGGACTTGCAATATATGCCGCGTCAATCAATTCGGATGTTGCAAGTTCATTTAGGTCAGTATACACAGGTTTATCGCCGTATTTTGAAACAAATTCCTGACCGCGATTCTCATTTCGTGAATAAACTGCGGCAAGCTCCAGACCACCGGCGATATTTGCACCTTCTATAAAGGCATCGGTTATCCAACTGGTGCCGATTGTTGCATAGCGCATCTATTTTACCCCCGTTTGAAAGTGATGAATGAAATTATAGCAGATACTGTATTATGTTACAAATATATTCGCACAATAAAAAGGAAACTGCATTACTGTTGACTGCAGTTTCCTTTTTTGCCCCTTGACCGGTCCGACGGAATCCGTTGGGTTTCGAGGGCAGGTAATAAAAACAAAATTATTTTGTTGTAGTAGCGCTATTGGTGGTTTGGGGCGACAGAAAATTCACTTCTCTTCCAATTGCCTCAATCGGATTTACATATTCGTCATTAACCATTATTTCGAGATGGAGATGAGGATCATCGTTTGATTCGCAAGGAATTTTTGATAGTTTTCCAATTATATCCCCAACCTTTACGGGCAAATTCTCTTTCAGTGAAGCCACTTTCACACCGCAGTAGCGCGATTTAATGCCATATCCATGATCAATAGCAATTACATCGCCCCAGAGGGGATCTTTACTAATTGAAACTATGGTTCCGTCAGCAAGAGCTTTTACCGATTGGTTTAAAGTGCCCTTAAAATCCGCCCCATTATGAACACGCCAGTCATTCATTGTAGGCGAAAAAACCGGTTTGAGGTCGCTGAACTTCCGTATTACTTCATTTGTAAGCGGAAGCATAAAAAGATCGGCAGTCTTTGAAGCTGTTGTAAAGGTTGCAGCGCTTGTTTCCCTTAAGTTTGTTCTGGTATCAGGTATATTTGTTACGACATGTCCAACGGGTTCTGTTGGGGCAGTCGTAACAGTTGAGATATCATTGCTATTTTTTGTCTCCTGCTCGATGCCTTGCATTGAACTGATAAAAGTAGTAACAGCAACTCCACCAACAGCTACCAGGCAAATGGCCAGTGCGAGATAAAATCCGCTGACCCTCTTCTTTTTTCCACTGCCTTTATCAAAATTAATATGTCCCATCGTGTTCCTCCTATTTCAAGTCAGATTGCCCGGAGAATTATCCGATAAACAACGGATGTTTTGGCAATCGGTTTTGATAGTATTTTTGACAGATTTAACTCCGATATGCCATTGTTTCATAAAAATTTTTATGAAAAAGAAGAAAAAGCAAAGAACCTACTATATCGCAGGTTCTTTGCTTAGAGTTAGAGGAGTGTTTTGAGGAGGGTAAAACGTACTCGCTTGGATAGAATGAAACGGTGCGGCTCCGATTATCCCGAGTACAATATAATTATAAATTATTAATCTTTGCTAATGTGAATTTAATATGAATAAAATGTAAGAAATTTGTGCCATACATATCACCAATTTAATCTGCTAAGTATCAAACATTTGTTTGACTTTTGAAAAAACATGTGTTAAAATCGATTCAAGATAAGATAACCAACACAGGGAGGTTCGCTTTATGAAGCCATTAAACAGTAAACAAAAAAAAGTTTTAATGTTTCTTAAAGAACGCGCACAGGATGGCGTACCACCTACGGTTCGAGAAATATGTGCCGCTGCTGATATAAAATCGACTTCCACGGTTCATGCCTACCTTAAAATATTAGAAAATGAAGGATATATTTCACGTCAAAGCGGATTGAATCGTGCAATTCGCATGCCCGGTGAAAACGTTGCTCGGGTTCCGCTGCTTGGCCGTGTTACCGCAGGCAAACCGATTCTTGCAATTGAGGAAGTAGAAGATTATGTTCCTTATTCAGGTGGGGGATATAATCCGGGGGATTTGTTCGCCCTCAGGGTATCGGGAGATAGTATGCTTAATGCAGGTATACTTGATGGAGATGTTGTTATTGTCCGCAAAACATCAGTAGCGGATAATGGTGAAATTGTTGTTGCATTAATTGGTGATGAGGCTACTGTTAAGCGTATTTATTGCGAAAATGGATATATTCGTCTTCAACCTGAAAATGAAAAGTATGAACCCATCATCGTGAAGGAAGCAATTGTTTTAGGAAAGGTGATTTCATTACTGCGTTATTTCTGAGTTGTTGTGTAATATATTCGCCTGACTAATGCTTCCTTTTTTAATAGTAAATGCTTATATTGCGTTGGTTGCTGTTTTTCAATTATTAAAATATAGGGAGAAACAGTATGAGTGATTTATCTAAAGAACGTATACTGGTAGTCTTGGCTCTTTTTCTCTGTGTTGCGGTTTGTTTGATTGCAGCTTCTGATACGCCCGAGCTTTCTCCGATCAGCGTCATTTATACAGACGTAAAATTGACCGAAAGCACAGACTCCAGCGAAGCTATCAAAGTTACTAATACAGGCAGCACTTCTTCGCATTTGAATGCCACACAAACAAGCCTAGCTGTAAATAATTCAACTGCTTCAGGTGAAAAAGTATCCTCTGTGTTCCCTTCGGGTAAAATAAACATCAACACGGCTGACAAGGAATTGCTCATAACTTTGCCCGGGATCGGGGAGGTTTATGCAAGCCGCATTATTGAATATCGTGAAACATATGGCGGATTTCATATGATAGAAGATATTATGAATATCAGCGGCATAGGGGAAAAGCGCTTTGCAGAGATCAAAAATTTTATAACCATCGAATAATTGTTGTCTTCTATATCTCGTTTTGTAATATGGTGAGAGTTATATTTCGCCTTACAGCTAAGACTCAACACAACCCACATAGTGCGGGGTTGTGTTGTTTTACTTACGGAAAAATTTATTTCTTTATTCCCTTCCAGAATTCTGAAACAAACCATACGTCTTCCAACTTGAATTCACGGCCTTCGAGATAGTCCAGCATGCCGTCATCTTCATCAACCCGTTTATCCTTTTCCGGATTTCTAAAATCAAATATGAGCCGATACGAAGATAGAGCTTGTTTATCAAATCCCGTGCCTTTATTCAGTGCATTTGTTCCATATTTGCCGTCACCGAGCAGCGGATGACCGATGGAAGCAAGATGCGCGCGAATCTGATGGGTGCGACCTGTTAAAAGTTCAATTTCAAGTAAAGAAAGTCCGTCTTTTTCGCCGATAACACGGTAACGGGTTCGGATGCTACGTGTAGCGTTGGATTCATTTGCATGAATATAGACACGATTGTTTGACTCATCCTTTTCAAGATATGCTTCCAGCGTGTCTTCCTTTTTTTTGAGTACGCCGTGGACAATACATAAGTAGAACTTTCTGATTTCGCGTGCGCGAAGCTTCTGGTTCAGTATACGAAGCGATGACGCATTTTTTGCAGCTATTACAATACCGCTGGTGTTCCGATCAATGCGGTTCACCAGAGCCGGAGTGAAACTATTTTCTTTTTTCGGATCATATTCACACTTTTCATACAGATAACGCTGCACGCGCGCGATCAGTGTATCCCGAAACTCCTTTTCATCGGGATGAACCAGTAATCCCGCTTTTTTATTGAGCAGAAGGAGATTCTCATCCTCATATACAATATCAAGCTTGTTTGAAGCAGCCAGAAAGTCGTAAGCTCGAGGCGTTTCCTCCAGAAATTCATCTTTCAGATACAGTGTAACTACATCACCTTCACGAAGACGGTCAGCAATTTGGCACCTCTTGCCGTTCAGCTTAATATTTTTTGTTCGTATTCCCTTATACATGACCGAGGGGGGCAGATTGCCATATGTCTTTTGCAGAAATTTATCGATGCGCTGGTTTGCATCATTTGCTTTTACGGTTAAGGTTTTCACTGTGGTCTCCACACTCTCAATTATAATTATATAAATCGTTCGTTACATTTTACCATAACCTGATACCAAAATGTCAATGATATTCGCACCTCAAAGTTCTTTTATAAATAATATTGCCGACTATTACACAAAAATTTACATATTAGATACCTTTCCTGACTTTACATGATTGGATGAATAGTGTAAAATAATACGGAGCATATGATTTTTTTGGATAAATATTATCCAATAATTATAGTATCTCTGATACGGAAAGGCATGGGTCGCAAATATGCAGCCAAAATACAAGAGAGTCTTATTGAAGCTGAGTGGTGAGGCACTGGCGGGTAATGGTAGATTTGGACTAGACTTCGACACAGTTCTCAAAATCTGCAAAGAAATTAAAGTGTGTGCTGATTCTGGTGTTGAAATTGCANNTAGTTGGTGGAGGCAATTTCTGGCGTGGAAGATCAAGCGGTCAGATGGACAGAACCAGGGCTGATCATATGGGGATGTTGGCAACAACATTAAACGCATTAGCACTTGCGGACGCATTGGAGCAACTTGACTGTGTTGTACGCGTTCAGACTGCTATCACAATGAATCAGATTGCAGAACCTTATATCAGGAATAGAGCGGTCAGGCATCTCGAAAAAGGCAGAGTCGTAATATTTGCCTGCGGGACCGGAAATCCATTCTTTTCGACAGACACCGCCGCTGCATTGCGTGCTGCAGAAATTCAGGCAGATATTATTCTAAAAGCCAGCATGGTTGACGGAATATATGACAGTGATCCAAAAACAAACGCAGATGCGGTATTATTTAATTCGCTATCTTATCTTGATGTTCTCAATAAAGGTTTGAAAGTAATGGATTCAACTGCAGCAACACTATGCCGTGACAATGAAATCCCGATTCTTGTATTTAATCTGAATGAACCGAAAAATATTATTAAAGCAATAGGTGGCGAAGAAATCGGCACAATTGTTAAGGAGGCAATAATATGAACACCATTATTTCTTATGCTGAAGAAAAGATGAACAAAACCACCAATGTTCTGGTCAATGAATACGCTTCTATTCGAGCAGGACGTGCAAATCCGGCTGTTCTTGACAAGGTAACGGTCGAATATTACGGTGTACCGACACCTGTCAATCAGCTTGCGGCTGTTTCTGTTCCGGAAGCGCGTACACTGTTGATTCAGCCTTGGGACAAATCATCTTTAAAAGCAATTGAGAAGGCAATCCAAACTTCAGATATCGGTATCAATCCGCAGAATGATGGGGGAGCAATACGACTAAACTTCCCGCCTTTAACCGAAGAAAGACGCCTAGAACTTGTAAAAGGTGTTTATAAGCATGCGGAAGATGGTAAAATTGCAATCAGGTCAATTCGCAGAGATGCAATCGATAAGTTAAAGGAAATGAAAAAGAAAAGTGAAATTACAGAAGATGATTTAAAGTCCGCCGAAAAAAAGGCGCAGGATTTGACAGATAGATTCTGCAAGGAAATTGATGGAATTGCAGCCCAGAAAGAAAAAGAAATTTTGGAAATATAAATTTAATATTCTCTTCGTTTACTTTGTTTTGTCCCCATAATTGTGTGAGACGGGGAGGCGGACAAACGTCCGCCTTTCCTGCTATCTTGTTACTTTGCTATGATTACCGCCGATTATCTAACTGTCGGGTTATATGGAGTGAATCCGTTTTGCTATTTAAAAAAAAGAATCCTACCCAGCCACCGGATATACTGCCGGTGCATTTGGGAATCATTATGGACGGGAACGGTCGATGGGCT
>DOWI01000338.1 GCA_003519645.1 Oscillospiraceae bacterium | reverse complement strand
AAATGGAGGATCATTTTGTATTTGCACTTTCTATCCTCCTAATGAATGCTGTACCCTTGGGAATACCAATGAGAATGTCGTTCCAGAACCCGGGCCTGATTTGACTTCCAATTCAATCGCCAAATCGCGGGCCATTTTTTGTACCAAAAACAATCCCATGCCGGTAGACCGACTTAAATAATCTCCTTTGTCTCCGGTAAAGCCCTTATCAAAAATGAACGGCAGGTCGGATGAGGGTATGCCGGGTCCATTATCGCTGACGGACAAAATGGTGNNTTTACGGTGAAGCGGAGCAGAGGATTGCTTTGTTTTTCCGAGTATTTCACGCTATTACTGATGATCTGACTCAAAATAAACATCAGCCCCTTTTTGTCCGACACGATTTGACATTTTTCTTCTCCTGTAAACTCAATAGTAAAGCCTGCCTCTTCCAGCAACGTCAAGTTGTCTTCAACCGATTCCTTGCATATGGAGAGAATAGAAAGCGGTTCCCAAAAATAGTCCTTGTGTGTTGCGCCCAGCCGGGAGTAGTAAAGAATTTGCTCCACGTCTCCGCGCACCTGATCGCGCACATGAAGCATTCGCGTTTGAACAAGCGGGGACATTTCTTCTTTTCGGTTATCTGATACCAGCGTCATCAACGACAAAGGTTTTTTGATCTCATGTACCCAGGCTTCAATGTATCTTTCGTAATCTGCAATTTGAACCATACGGTCATCCACATCTGCCTGCTTTTTTCTTAAATGCCGCCCAAGCTCGTGAATATATGGATGCTGCGTCACAGGAGTAACCTCGCATAGCAAATATTCATTGGCTTCGTTCGGTTCCAGGAGAAAGTGGTGGAATGCCGCCGCTTTTTTTTCGTGTCTTTTGATCAGCACGGTTAGGGGGATCATAGATGCGGCGAAAGAAACGAAAATCATCAGCCATACAAGACTGTAAAACTTCTCCGGGTAGGCCAGCCATGCAAGAAAAGTAAAGAACAGGTCAATGCAGGCCAAGGCAATCAGCCATATCTGGCAGGAAGTAATGTAGGTTAAAATTGTTCGCAACTTTTTCATGAATCCGCCTGCTCTCTAAACCGGTAGCCTTGCCCCCGTATGGTTTCAATCCGATCGTCAAGCTGAAATCTCCGCAGAGTTTTTCGCAGGCGTGTGAGATTAACCTGAAGAGCATTTTCATCAATAAACTCGTTTGTTCTCCAAAGGGCGCGGCACAACTCGGCTTTTGTGACAATATTGGGTTTGCGCTGCAACAGGGTAAGGAGTATTTTTCCCTCGTTAGGCGGCAGAAGATAAGAGCTTTTGCCAACATAGAACGTAAATGTATTGGGATCAAGTAAAAAGCTGCCCCCGTTCAGCAAACCTTGCCGCTCCTGTTCTTCTGTTCGCCGTAAAAGATTTCTTATCCGAGCCAGGAGGCGATCCATGTTACACGGCTTTGTTAAATAGTCATCAGCCCCCAATCCCAGGGCGTGCAGCTCATCCTGTAATTTATCCCTTGCCGTCAATACCAGCACTGTGCCGATTCCTTCGGATTTTAGAGCCTTGCATATCTCAAATCCCGATTGACAAGGCAAATTGATGTCCAGCAGGATCAGATCGGGAGCAAGCGCCGCTATCTGTGAGACTGCATTTTCAAAGTTTGACAACGGCAGGGCTTCATACCCTGATTTCGTTAAAAGGTCAATCAATTCCTCCCTCATATACAAATCATCTTCGACCACCACAATCCGTGCCAATCCGGCCACCGCCTTTCCCGTAATTTTCCGGTCTGCCAATTCTTCTTAGGAATTGGGTTTCCAGTTCAGCTTGCTGATCTCACGGTCTGCAGTACGGGCAACAGCCATAGCATAAACTGTCAACACCAAAATGACAATACCCGCCATGACCGTCATTAATGGATAAGTCTGCCCGATGTTCGTCGAAGAGGAATGAAGATATATTTGCATGGCATATAAGCCGACGGTTCCACTCACACACGCGAGCAGCAAGGGAAGCAAGAAATACCACAGCACCTGGATGTGCATGGATTTTTTCATTTGTTCGCGCCGCGCCCCCAGCATGGAAAGGGTCAGGTATCGCTTCTTCGTTGCCTGCATTTGTGTAAGAAACTGCAGAGCAAGAAGTGCACAGGCGATAATTAAAAACATAAAGCCCATATAAAGCGTGGTATAGCTTTCCGCTATAACGTAGAATAGCTGCCGCCCAAAATTATTCAGATAGCTTTCATAGACAAAGCCGGACGGCTTCAGCAGATGGCTGGCGTCCATGATCGACCGCATCAAGCCTTCTTTTTCTGTAATCTCTTTTGGAATACAGAAATTCCAATGGATCGTGCGGGAATCGGGATTTACGTACCGGTCGAATACCTCATCGGGAACGATCAATGCCGTGACAATTTTGATATTTTCGTCCGCAGTCAAGCCTTTCATTGGTACGGACGGAAGAAGACGGAATGGCCGCCTTTCGATAGAAATAAGAGATTCGCCTTCGGTTTGCGCTTTTGCTGAAACACGATCCAGCATAGTGGTCGCTTCCGCTTCCGCAGTATCAAAGAAGTCAGGATTTAGATAAAATATGGCCTCGTTGGATGCAAGCGCCAGGGTTTTCTCTCCGGCAGCCTCCAGCAGCCTGTTATATGCGGACACTGGAAGTAAATTCGGAGCAGTACCGCCGGTGTCAATTACCGCCAAAAGATTAAGCGCTGCCGGATTGCTCTCACTGATTTCATAACCCAATGCCCCCTGCGTTGCCGGATCCTTCACATCCGGCGGCAATTGTCTCACAATTTGTTTCCTTAGATTTGTCCAATCTGCAAACGAGCCCATGTCATCGCCCGCGGGGCGCTTCATTTCACCTGTCTCCATGCGGTTTAGATCTGCCACATAGGGTTTCATCTGCTCAGAGGCAAGGTATTGTTCCACCGCCTGATCTTTGCCGGTCACAGTAAAATCATAAACAGAAGCTCCCCGTGTCAACTGGCTGCTATATGACATAATACTGGCCGAACCGTCAGCTATCAGTATAATGGTAAACATCATCAAAATAGAGGCCACTCCAACGGAGATAAACTTGTGTACGATGTTTTCCTGCAACTGTCGCAGAGTGAACGTATAAAGACCGTGTGTCGCTTTGCTTTTTACGGAGCTGGCCAGCAGGCTTGCCAGTCTTGCCAGGCCCCGGATAAAAAGAAGCGTTCCCGCAATGCCCAATAGGACTGCGACAAGCAGCATGGCGCCGCCTGCCGCCATAAAGTGTTTTAAGACGATCCAGTAGGCGACGGCCAGGGCTGCGCTGCCAGGAACAAGGGTAAGGAAACCGCCGCGGGCATTCCCCGCATTTTGCTTTTTGTCCATCTCGCCGTAAAGCAGCTGATAGATTTCCCGGTGAAACAACCTGCTTCCTAAAATAGACAATGCTACAGATTGAATCAGCAGGAAGCCCAGCGTTGTCCAAACAACAGCGCCCAGGGAAAAGCTCGGCTG
>DOWI01000240.1 GCA_003519645.1 Oscillospiraceae bacterium | reverse complement strand
GTTGTTCAATTTGTTTGCCATCTGGCATAACAGTTTGAAGCCGCAGATGAAGCTGTCAAGAGAAAAATCGGTCGCCATCATGTTTAGATCATCTACGATCCGCAGCACGATCTTTCGTTCTGCCACGGTAGCTTGTCTCGCAGCAATGTCCGATTTGCTTCCACAGCTCGCTTCAATTCTGCCATCTTCGGCCGCGTGTAAAGGCTTGCCGTACAGTACTTTCAGGGCTCTGTCCATGTGTCTCGCTTCCTTGTAGCAAGACACAAAAGCATATGTTTCAGAAAATAGCTATAAAAAAGATTCTCTGGGTACCTGACATTAAGTCAGTACTTCATTAATAATCTGCGCCATCTGTTTATTGTTCAATTGATCTCTGAAGTATACTGTGTATCCATCCCTTGATAGCATGTCAAAGAACACCCTTGCACACTCAATTTTTGCATTTTCTATGGGACGCAAGGAAGACTTCCCCTCAACATCCTTTGTCTCAACTACAATATTGAGCTCTTTTTCGCCGGATTTACGTTTTACGATATACATGAAGTCCGGACTATACATCTCACCTGTAATCGTTGGTATAGCAATACTGCTACGCGGTATTTTTCCGAATACGACTACTTCTTCAATATTTGCTGTAATATTGTCTTTTTCTAATGGTGAATCATATGCATAGACATCATACAAATATTTTGCGCTTGGTGTACCGGGAATTATTTTTGTTCCAATACGCCCCTGTGCAATATCAGTACGCGGCGTCCCATCAGCATAAGTCAGCGCTGTTGCACCGCATGGAGTTCTGCTCTTTGCATAGTGGAATCGCCCTTGTAAATGCTTGGTTTTCCAATCTCGGAATCTTGAACAGAACTCAATTGCAGAATTATCATTAAAAAATTTTTGTTCTATATGTCCGTGCCTTTTTACATATTCACACAAGGCGTTATGAAACGTAGTTACTGGAACATTTGTATTCTGTGAAATGCGCTTAAGAAATAAGCCATATGGGATAGGTCGGGTCACGGTATATTGGACTCCTGTACTCGTTACCGCTTCCATCTGATCTCCGTCGCTCTTAACGAGTTCTCTTGCACTGCGTATAACCATATCGGTAAACGTTCCCGGCTGCTCAAGAATAGAGAGGATGACAGCATTCATATCCTCGTTTATGTCTGCATCGTAAAACAAAAGATAGCGCTGGTTAATTTTCTCCCACAGTTCCTTGATTTCACTATATGCGGCTTTGCGAATTTTGATGGGACGCGGCTTGTCCTTGTTGCGGTCTTTGACCTTGCCTGTGGAAAGTCCTGCAAAGAAGTCAGGATATTCTGCAAGAAACGCATCTCGTGTTTCCGGCTTGATATTATAATGCCTGTCGATATAATGCTTTTCTGCATACAAAGCATCAAATAAATTGTCTGAAGAAACCCCAAGCTTTTTTGCCACCTGTTGAAGTTTTTCTTCGCTGATGGTGATTGCTTGCGGAATCTCCCCATTTATCTGATTGACAAGCCGCTGTGCGAAGTCGGCCTCAGTGAAGTCTACAATATAATTAAGCTGGAATTCTTCATTAGATATGCGATTTCCGTTTTCGTCCACAGGCAGGCGCAGTCCACGTCCGACCTCCTGCAGTTTGCTATTCTCGCTGCCGCTGGAGCGGAGTTTGGCTATCGTAAATACATTGGGATTATCCCAGCCNNCTGTATTCTTAAAAGACAAAAGCTGTTTTTTCCCGTTTAGAATCTCGTCGACCTCTTTGGCAACATCTTCATCGGAATCGCTGTTGTCCTGAGAAAAGTATCCGGCGTGGCAAGCGGAGATGTCGGCGAGGCTCGCTTCCAAATACGCTCGATATTCGGCATCATGATCATCGAGTGTGGCAAGTACGGCTTCAATGCGCTCTTTCAATAGGCGTTCAAAGGCCAAGCGAAGGTATGGCTCTTTACCGTCTGTACCTGGGCGATAGGATGATATATCGTCTATAAAGAAAAGAGCCAGCGTTTTTATCTTGAAGGTGCGTCCACAGAAATTTTCACGCTCCGTTTCAAAATGGCGCTCAAGTGCCAGACGTATCATCTGCTCTTGATAGGAAGTCATGTAAATGTCTACATCCAGTTCCTCGCCGACTGATTTTATGACACCGTTTGAAAATTCTACCTTTGTGTTACCTATCGCGTAAACCGTTATTCCCTCAAACGCATCGCTTATTATGGACAGTGAGTCACTGGTCTTGAGCGTATATGACTTTGTAGCTTCATCACGTTTTTTATATTGGAACGTAACAGCGTCTTTGCTTGCAATAGATGTAATTTTCACCTTTTCTTCGCGCTTAGAAACCGGTTCAAAGTGTTCCTTTGCAACGCCCTTGATCAGATTTTGGTTGAATGATGCGCAAGCATTGAGATCATAAAGCAGATTTTGATAATCTTTTACTGTGACTTTGTTTTTTCCGCGCCCGGAAGTGGTTTCCGGAAAAGTTGCACCAAAGCGGATAATGCTTTGCGGGCATATCTCATCGGTAATGACTTTAAATGCTTTTTGATCGCGGGAAAAACGATGCGGCTCGTCTATGATGACTACAGGCCTTGTTGCGCGAATAGCGTCTAACGGCCGATAGAACCCTTCCGCTCCGTAATCGTAATCGTCGCGGCTAAGCATTCCGTTTGCTCTTACGACAAGCAACTGCATATTCATAAGCAACACATGGATTTTTTTCGTATCCTGGCAGGAACCTTTAACAAAATCACTGACTACACTTGGAAAATAGCTGCGTCCCTTTTTCTTATTCTTAGGTGCTTCCAGAATACCAACTTCGATCTCTGTGCCATACCCACAGCCGTCCGCAAAATGGCGGCGGGCATATTCATCCCGCAAAAATTGCGCGGTTCCCGCTTTGATGGCAAGCGACGGCACAGCGATGATGAATTTATTAATTCCATACCGTTTGTGCAGTTCAAACATGACCTTGGTGTATACATATGTTTTTCCAGTGCCCGTCTCCATTTTAATATCGAGATTTAGGCAATTGCCGATAGGCGTATTGCTGCGATACTCCGGAGGAACGGCATTTTGTAATTCCCGCACATTTTCGGCAAGGCGAGGATCAGTAAGCATGATATGCGGATTTTCATAAAACTGTGTGGGCGCGGTAATCTGTACGCCGTCCAGTGCAGCACAGATAGCATCGACCGCTTTTTGCTGATGCGGTAGCGCCTGTTGGAGGATTAGCTCCATAAGTCATGCCCTCCCGTCAATAACGGACGTCAAAGTTAATGCGGAGATTCTTCTCCTCATCTTTCAGCCGCTTTAAATTTGTTTTCAAACTTTCAAGCTCTGTCCATGTAAAGCTATACCCGAACAGAACGACATTTTCGGGGTTAAAGTCCCCATCCGTTTCATATTTCACTACAATGGCCTCAATCGCTGCATCGGACAATTTTTCGTCGATGAGATACAAATGTTTTCCTATGTAGTATCCCGTGTATCCAGCAAAGTTCAATTGCTCCACGGATGCGGTAAACCCATAGCCATCCCAGACAAGCCATGTTGCAAGAACGGTCGGCTTCCCAAAATCGTCCAGAACAGTGTTTCCCACATACATGCCGTTATCCTCTGGAGAGAAATCTTCCAGCTTGTCCAGCGTATCCTCGGAGGGCTCAGAAAGAGTATAGTGGCGGAAACCGAGATCTGCCGTAGTGTCTGGATGTTCCTCACGGATCTTCTTAGCGGCACGGATAATTCGCTCCATGCCAATCTGGTCAATCGTGGCATAGCCCGCATTCAGAGCTTCACTGCCTGGCTTATTGGGCTCTTTTAGTTGTACCAAAATATAATGTCTATTTCCCTCATCGGTACAATTAAGATTCATAATTGCGTGAGCTGTTGTCGATGAGCCAGCAAAAAAATCAACAACGGTATCAGAATCGCTCATTGCAAATGATAGCAATTTCTCGAGAATAGCTGGGGCCTTTGGATTTTTAAATACGTTTTGATTATCGAAGAGAGCCCTTATGACATTAGCTCCAGATCGTCCATCCATAGATATCACGCTTGAGAGTTTATCAGTATATTCCCTAACATATTGCTTTATTTCAATAATTTTCTTTTCGTCCTCGCCGTATATTATTCGATCTTCGTCAACCAACTTTTGCATAGACTCTTGAGGGAAACGGTATCCCATCAGCGGAGGCATACACGCTTTTTTTGTGACGGGATGTATGACGTCATAATAATAGCCTTGTTTTCCAGGGTTGTGTACGCTTCTACTGCCAGCGTAGATGCCACCTTTGTCGATAAACTTGTATCCCTCAAGTTTCCCAAGCTGAGCCTTATGTTCAGAATACCATGCAGTATAAGCATCTTGTAAACCCGCTTCGGAATCAAAAGGAAGGGAAAGCAATTCTGCTTCTTTGTCCAGCAAGATCATTTTTAAGTCATCTATTGAGGATTTCCAAATGGGCTCAAGGGATTCTCGGCTCTTTGAATAGGCTACAATGTATTCATGCTCAACAGCAATATTTGTCGGATTATTATCTGTTACATTGTTCCAAATTATTGTACCAATGTGATTTTCTTCGCCGAAGATATCATCACAAATTAGGCGAAGATTGGCAATTTCATTATCATCAATAGATATAAAAATCACGCCATCATTTTTAAGTAAATCCCGTGCTAATTGGAGCCGAGGATACATGAACATTAACCAGGCTGAATGAGATGCCGAGCCACGCTTTGTTAAATCAATTATCCGCTGCGCTTGTTCTTCGCTTATACTTAGTTTTTCTGATAGCTCATCAACTGTAAAGTTGAAGCTATCCGCATATGCAAAATCATCTTTACCAGTATTATACGGGGGATCTATGTAGATGCACTTAATCTGCCTTATGTATGATTTCATCATATGCTTCAATCCGTCCAGATTGTCACCGCTGATATAGATATTCTGACTGTTAGCATTCTCCGGCTTCTTGTTATGTTCCTCATCAGGTACGATGACTGTGGTCGTGTCCACAGACGCCAGTAAACGGGCATAGTTTTTGCCGAGAAACTTGAGCTCATAACCCTCACCGGTGACAGTGAGCTTGTCGTCCAAAAATTCCTTGAACCGTTCCAAATCAAAACTGCCGTCCGTGTGGAAACAGGAAGGGAAGTACTCTTTCAAAACAGCCATCTCACGGCTATTAGGCGTAACGCTGTCATTCGCGGCGATAATATCTTTAATCATTTCTTTTCCTCCAGGGCTTCAAGCGACAAAATTGAAAAGCAGATGATGAATGGTGATCTGTTTTCCATCGGAATCCCTGATATGACTGGACTTGTATTGAACATCTCGGCTTCCAATCTCACGGCTAATATTCAAACGTGGTTTAGTCTTTGCAATCTCCTGCTTCAACTCATCAACAATTTCCGGTATCTTCCCTGTGAGAACATAACCCACCAAAGAAGAAACGGATGACTTCGATCCATATCTCCCGCTGGTATAGTTGCACACACCTGTTTCAACGTAGCGCTTTATATGCTTTGGGTCATGATCATATAGGTTTTTACATTCTGCTCCAAAATACCCATCATTTTTATTCCACGCACGAAAACAAAAATCAATTGCCGGCGATTGCCCACGAGGCTTTGCCATCGTGTCATCCCCCAATTGGGTTATCGGGGATAAGTGGATTGATACTCTTGCTGCCCGATTTTCCTGATGCCATATTTCATTTACACGGAGAAACCATTCTTCCGTAATGGCATTTTCGTTCATCTCTTTCGTAATGATGCTGGCATCGTGCAAATCATCATACCCTTGCCACATAACTGAAAGAAGTTCGGCAATCCCTCCCTTGCCCAGTCTCTTAGCCAAATCTACGGGCATCGGATTGGACGCAGTGATATTGCGAATACTACTCATTTTCACCCCTCCACGCCCTTATTACATCAGCATATATTTCATCAGCATCTCTACAAGCTGCCGAAAAGTTCCAGTATCTCGATTGATTTGGTTTAACAATATAGATACTGTCTTTATTGTATACCCGTACATTTCTCTTTACAAAGACGCTTCCAGATCGATCTTCCAATAATTGCCGATCAAGTTTATGCAAAAGCACATCCATCTCCTCGCTATTGCGATTAAGCGAAAACTTTGGATTTGAGGTCGGTGATAAATCAAGAACCGCGATTATCAGAGGGGCATCCCCGTGATATATACAGCATGAGAATGAATAGTGGTTTCCCAATGTGTTCTGCATGACCTCTTGCAGTGACACAGAATATTTTTGCAACAAGGCATTGTCGGGCTGGCTCAATGCGGAGGAATTCCCCTTTTTGCTATAGTAGTCGTAGACATAGTCTATTGCGTCATCAATGAGGGAAATTTCATATGGCAGCAGTTTATACTGCCTATACGCGAATTGATCTATGATCGAGAGATCACCGTTACCAACAATAACACGATCAAACAGGTTAACCGCCTCATCAACTGCGGCGGTTGTGGGCATGGGAAATGGCGTATCGATAATGTCTCCAACTTCAGATTCATCTCGTTCAACGAGCCATTTGCGGTTAGTCATTATCTGGTAGTAGACAAACACCTTTGAGGAAATAATCGAACAAAAATACTTTAAGAGGCGCTCATCTCCATGTACACCCAGGAAGCTATGATTGAACACTGCATCAAAGCTTAATACATCAGCAAGGAATCTTGACCCCTTATGACTTTGCTTGATTATTAGGTGCGGACTTTGAAAAATTTGGCGTTTTGTATCGACTGTGCATTCAAACTTTCTTTCTGTCATTTTTGGCAGTGCGTCAGGAAAGTGTTTTCCGGGAGAAAAAGTCTTTGCGTTAAGCATCGGCATGCCCAGAAAAGCATCACAAGTTTTCTTCTTGTTTCCCTTTTTGTATCCTTCTGCATATACCATGTCATTTTCATCAAGCAATTTTCGAAGTGGAGTACCTGATGCCTGCAGGGTATGTACCAAATCCATGTCGCGCGGGCCGCCCCACATAGCAATTCTCCATATTAGATCATCATAAATGAGCTCTCGTGGTATTCGGCAAATATTGGTTGGCTCAATTAAAAATCGCCGTTTATCTTCAATGGTATATAATGGCTTTGGTGTGCAATAGAAAATAGTATCAGATTTGTCTAAATTGCTTACTCGATATATTACACCAACAGCTGGCCCTGCGGCATGTTCAAACAATACCCATCTGAAAGCCGAAAAATTAATTATAACGGAAACATCGTATTTTTCAAAGAATGCTGTTCTGAATTGCTGTGCCTTTACTGAGCGATTAAACAAGAAGCCTTTACTTGGAAGCAGAAAGCAAATTACGCCCTTTGGGCAAATATCCCCCGCCCTCCATGTAAACGCCTGCGCTATTTGTTCGTCACTGACTTTAAGTTTGTCGTTTTTGATATACTTCTTTGCAGCCGGAGATAGTCTGCTTTCCCATGGCGGGTTTCCAATGACAATATCATAATCACGTTGCTCAAATTCGCAATCCCTGTCGAAGAAATCATTATGAAAAAGATTATAGTGCAGCAACCGCGGAAACTGTAAAGAATCCCAAATGGTCCGTGGCTCGAGAAAATCGCACATAGCTAAACTGAGACTGAAAGAAGCAATTCGTATAGCCTCTTTATTGCTGTCCACACCAAAAATACATGCTTTCATAATGTTGATTAGGTCATTTGGTCCGATACTTTCTGGCTGATTGGTGAATATCCATTTTGCAACCAGTCGCCTATATGCTTCCACCAGAAAAATTCCTGAGCCACAAGCGGGATCTAAAATCTTTTGAGGTGTGTATGGACCATCCCAAGGAAGGACCTCATCCATAAGCATTGAAACTAAATGATATGGCGTGTAGTATGTTCCTTTTTCCTTGTCGGGGTCTGTCTCTGCAAGATGAAAAAACAATTCATAAATGCTACTAATTAGTTGAATGGGAATGGCATTGAACGAGTACAACGGCCATATAACCATTTGCTGACTGGCAAGTTCACTTGTGCCCAAAAGAAATTGTTGTAATTCGGTTAGGTCAGATTGAGTAATAACATCCTTTTCGTTCTCAATTAACGGAAACATGTCGCCATTAAATCGCTCTTCCAATTCAGCGAAAAGCGTATAGGTTGATTGCTTGTCTGCTAAGACATCGGTGTATTTTTTTGCTCCATGAAGGAATTTACCAAAAAAGTCATTTGGGAATACAGTTTTTCCAGTAGAATCTGTCCTTTCCTCCAAGTACTTAATCAATATAGAACGCCCGAGCAAACCATGTACAATTTCACACCGCAGCTGATCGTCAATTTGTTTCTCAACATCTCTCTTTTCGATACTTTTAAGCAGTAGCTTCCGAATTGCACGGAGATTTGCCATTAGTGTTACGTCAACACGCGTATCAATATTAAAGCGTGTTTGATTTTGCTTCCAGAATTCTCCGGTTTCTATCTGGGAACGATGAAATTGAAGCAGTTGCTGGCGCTGCTCTTCCAGATCACTAACTTTTTTGATTCTGGCAAACATCCCTGCATCGTTATTATAACTCCCATCTTCCTTCCTTGGTGCAGGGGGAGTATAATTGTTGTACACAAGAAGTTCATCTGGAAGAACGATAAACAATAAAGGGGCTTCCCCCATGTTCCAAGCCATTCTATGAAGCTCAGCTATTCTTTCGGAATTATATGAATCCATGGCAGAAAAATAAATCATTGGGATTTTGGGAATACCTTCGGCATCTCTCAAAAAGTATACAGCATCAACATTAAGTTTCTCTTTTGCCTGAGCAAAAAAGTACCGTTGAAAAACGGTTAAATCCGTATCATTCGCGTCTGTCAAGCCGTTGCTGTAACTCATATCGAGTGATTGAAAAATACTTCCCAAATTATATTCAAAATATTTCATTATAATCTCCTTGCGAACTTCTAAGCACCATCTTGCCAGGATTATTTGCCGTTTAATTTCATTTTCCGCACGGCGACGATTAGAGCTTCTGCCGCTGCGCTCTGGTTAAATTAGAAATTTGCTTCATGGCTGTCCTCCGCACAAATTTGCTTGATGCATTCGTATACCCACGCGGTAATTCGCTTACTTTCAACAAGCATTTGTTTCTTTTCGTCGTCTGTTAGTCTCTTTGAGAGGATGCGAATATCTTTTATTGTGATGTTGTCTTTACCCAAAGCTTTCAGTGCCTGAATGATAAGGGCTGTCTGATAAGAAACCTCAATGATCTCATTTTTGTTGTCCGTGTGTTTGAATTTCAGCATTACACCACTGGCATCATAGTTTTTATATGGGCCATCGCTTACATATATCCAGACGGCCGGAACCTGCGTTGAGATTCCCTGCATATTAAGTGCTGTA
>DOWI01000090.1:1146-3918 GCA_003519645.1 Oscillospiraceae bacterium | reverse complement strand
GCCTGTTCTATTTCAACGCCCAATAAATCAGCCATCTCACTTACAGTTGGCTCGCGCCCTTCATTGGAAATAAAATTTTCTCTTTCACGAGCCGCACGCATAGAAAGCTCTTTTAAAGAGCGGCTGACTTTAACCGCTCCCCCATCGCGGAAAAGACGGCGTATTTCGCCCAATATCACTGGTACGGCATAGGTTGAAAATTTTAGACCGCGTTCTTCATCAAAACCGTCTGCCGCCTTAACAAGGCCCATACACCCAGCCTGAAAAGGGTCGTCGTATTCAATACCCCGTCCGATGAAACGTCTAGCGCACGAATGCACCAACCCAATATTGTTGCAGATGACATCCTCACGCTTGCTCAAGATTGCTTCCCCTGCCTCTGACGTAACTGTATGTATTTCTCTAAAGTTACTACAGTTCCCTTATCCCTCATTGATTTTACGCGCAGCTTGTCCGTGAAGCTTTCCATAACCGAGAAGCCTAAACCCGACCGTTCTTCACCCCCAGTGGTAAACAGAGGTTCCATTGCCTGTTCCACATCTTCAATACCAATACCTCTATCCCGAATTTTAATAACCACTCTTCCATTTTGGTATATTTTCGCAACAACGGTTATTTTCCCGACATCATCAGGATAAGCGTGAACAATACAATTTGTAACTGCTTCAGACACCGCGGTTCGAATATCAATTAACTCGTCAACAGCAGGGTCAAGCTGTGTTATTAATGAGGCAACCGCCGAGCGTGCAAGACTTTCGTTTTCTGAACGGCTCGGGAATGTGATTTTCATTTCATTTAATGCTTTCATATGTACAACCTTGCCTTTCCGGTTTTCTCATCGGGATTTTCCCGCATTCACATCTTCTTTTTCCTTTAAAACATGCAGACGTTCAAGTCCGGCAAACTGAATCACCTTTCTGACCCGTTCTGAAGCATTGATGATTTCAAGATCACCTCCGTATAGCTGTATCAGCCTGTAACGGCCCATAATCAACCCGATACCCGAACTGTCCATAAAACCCACTTCTCCGAAATCCAGACAAAGGCGCTTGGGTTTTAACATTTCTACAGCATTGTCCACCTGTTCGCGAATTTGTCTGGCGGTATGATGATCAATCTCACCTGACAGCCATACGATCATTTTCTCCGGTGTATTTTCGACCCGTACACCCATAGTCGTATCCTCCTTATGTATCCTGCGATATGCAATTCCTGATAGTATGCCCCAAAAAAGACTGCGTTATACGCGGATATTCGAGTATTATGGATTTTCGAACATCATTAGTATCATAACTTCGCGAATGTGAATATTTTGCCGAAAATTGAGTAAGAAAAGGCTGGTTTATAAATTATTTCTAATAATCACAAAACAAAAATAGCCATCTGCCAACCTCGGGCAAACAGCTATAAAATTCCTTTTCACTTTAATTAAGGGCAACACAGAAAAGCCACCAAAAGCAAATCCCTATAAGAATTTGCTTTTTGGTGGCTTATTTATCCTTTGGTTTTATTTAGTCATTATTTTCGGATGTTTCTACTGTTACTTCTGTCGCGGCTTTATCGATATCCGGATTGTTGTGTTTCTTCTCACCGATAGAAAGAAGTGCATTCAAAGCGATACCAAATATGGCAGCACCGGCGATGCACGGAACGTTAATTCCAAATAACGGTATGTTGCCGCCGAAAGCATAATTACCGCCAATACCGATTACCATGATAGTAGCGATAACAGCAATATTCTTAGAGGAGAACATATCCACGCCCTTGTCGATCATGATGGCAATACCCTGTGCAGCAATGGCGCCGAAGAGATAAATCTCCAAGCCACCGATAACCGCTACCGGGATTCCATAAATCACCTGTATCAGAGGAGTGAAGAAGGAAATAACCATTGCGATGATAGATGCTGTAATGAGAACCGGGATAGAAAACACCTTGGAAATTGCCATGGTGGAGATATTTTCACCGTAGTTGGTTCCCGCTGGGCCGCCCACAAAACCGGAAATCATATCACATAAACCGTCCCCGATAAGGTTGCGGTCAAGTTTGTCCACCAAGTTGTATTTTTTATCTAAACCTTTTTTCTTGGCAAGGTCATTTACATAGATATCCAGCTGATAAATATGAGCCGTAGATTCGGGAATGGTTGCAATCGCGATGNNTGGGCATAATAGCAGCAGCTGCTGCTAAAGATACCCTAGGAAAGGTAAATGCGGGTACGGCAAAGATAGAGCCGTCGCCAAGCTTCCAAAGAGAAGCATCCAGCGCAGCCTCAGGGATTTTGCGGAAGAGATTGATGTCACCGGCCAGATACATAACCACCGCAAAAGCACAGCCGGTAAGCGCACGAGTAAGCAGAGGAAGCTGCCCCATAAGTCCTCTTAAATACCTAGAATAGATAATTGTAGAAAGAAGGGTTACAAGAGAAACAACAATCCAACTGCTTGTCATGGCACTGTCATATGCGCCCGCCTTCGGAATGGCATCTCCGAGAGCGTTTCCGGCAAGGGTCAAACCAATGATCATTGCCACAGACCCGGTGATAGCGGGAGGAAGAATTTTTTCGACGGCGTTCCTTCCACTGAATCGAACCAGCAGACCGGCCGCAATTGATATCAGACCGGATAGGATGATACCAAACTGTGCATAGGAAATCAGCTCGGGAGGCAGAATTCCGGTTGCCTTGAATGAGGCAATCTGATCGGCAGTTCCTTCCGCTGCCACCATACTAGAAATGGCGGTCAGGTAAGCAAAGCTGGAACCGTAATATAG
>DOWI01000090.1:0-1108 GCA_003519645.1 Oscillospiraceae bacterium | reverse complement strand
GGGAACATAACGATAACCTGCTGCAAAGCATAAAGAAAAAGCTTGCCAAAACTCGGCCGTTCGTCGGGCAAATATCCATGGATGCGATTGTTTGACATATAGTTAAACCTCCTCAATAATATATCCCCACGCCGACCTCCCAGCCGACGATAAGACCANNGTTCTTAAACTCGAGCTTACTATTATTTCCCGATATTATGACATAAAAAGACACAGTTGTAAAGCAAAACTGATTATATTTCATATCAAAGTTGCGCAGCTCTCCGCAATTCACTTGAACATTATATTCAAACTTTATATAATAAATAGAAGCATAAATCAAAAATGAGGAGCGAAAATTATGAAACCAATTAAGTTGCTTGCGATCGGCAATAGTTTTTCGGTGGATGCAGTTGAATATTTAAGGAATATTGCATTGTCGGAGGGAGTTAATATTCTGATCGGCAATTTATATATCGGCGGCTGCCCACTGGAACGGCACTGGAATAATGCAATGCAGGATAGCCACGACTATTGCTACTACAGGTTTGCCGAAGAGACCACCGCAACCAACGATGCTGGGCTCCTTGAAACTATAAAATCTGAAGAATGGGATTACATAACACTTCAGCAAGCCAGCTATGCAAGCGGACAATTTGAAACCTATGAACCTTATTTGACACGGCTTTCGGCTTTTGTAAAAGAAAATGCACCACAGGCAGAACAACTGATTCACCAGACATGGGCCTATGAAATAGACAGCGACCACGGCGGTTTTGCAAGTTATGGTAACGATCAGAAAACCATGTTCAAGTGTTTAAAAGACGCATATGGCCGCGCGGCAGAACTGCTCCATGCAAGGACGATTCCATGCGGTGAAGCCGTGCAGCTCGCCCGCTCGACTGCTTTGTTTGATTATGCCAACGGTGGAAAANNCACTCAACCGCGACGGCTTTCATGCAAGCATCCCTCACGGCAGATATTTGCTGGGCATTGTCTGGTATGAGACGCTGATTGGTAAACCCTTGGTGGGTACATACCGACCCGATGATCATTGCAATCCGATCAGCCAATCAGAAGCCGAAATTCTGAGAAAATGTGCGCATCAAGCGGTGACAATGTACCGATA
>DOWI01000084.1 GCA_003519645.1 Oscillospiraceae bacterium | reverse complement strand
TGAACCGAGCCTGTTTGACAGCGTTACCGATAATATCAAAGAGGATAGAACACCTGAAGATTTGCTGTTCCAAGTGATGCTTGAACTGGGCGTGCTACTCTCCAGCAAAATAGAAGAAAGCACCATCGGTGGCAAGCGTGTGTTCAATGTTGCCGACGGATCCCTGATTGCCTGCTTTGACGATAATGTTACCGACGAAACGGTAAAGGCTATCGCCCAGCAGAAGCCTTACTATGCCGTTTTCCGTGACAGCTCTATGGCAACCGACAGCGTAGCCACAAACTTCGACCAGATTTTCGCGGCATACAGCCCGAGTACGATAAAGAAGGTGCTGTGAGATGCCGGAGTTATCACAATTGGAAATGGGAGCTTTCCTGAAGCTGTACAATCGCGGAGGGTATGTTCTTGATTTTTCAACAAACGATTTCGATGTGTTTACCATGAATAGTGTTGGAGTTGCTGTTTGTGAAAAATATGGAATGTCAAAAGGTAAATCCTTAATGGCGTACCTCAATGATGCATGCCCGACGGATAAAATGAAACTCATTAAGGATTTGTTTGATTATTACGAAGCAAACTTTGATGGCGAATACACCCGACGCGAGCCTGCGTATTCAGGTGAATATCGGTTTGACTATAATGCTGAATACGCGGGTTACTATCGTAAGTGTAAGGAAATCGCTAACCGAGTGTTTGGTATATCTGCACCGTTTCTTCAAACTGCAAAAATACTTAAAGACAAGTTCTCAAGCGATTATCTTTCCGCACAGATAGATTTAATGATCGAAATGCAGTCTTCAAACCCGACTGAAGCTATCGGTAAAGCAAAAGAGCTTATTGAGAGCTGTTGTAAAACAATTCTTGATGATAATCATATAGAATGGGATAAAAACTGGGATGTTGGCAGGCTGACGGGAGAAACAGTAAAGTGTTTGAAACTCATGCCAGCAGATATACCCGATACTGCACCTGCTGCCAGTGAAATGAAAGCTCTTTTAGGCAATCTTCGAGCTATTTCTACAAATCTCGCCGCGCTGAGAAATCCATATGGAAGTGGGCATGGAAAGAGCGCGTCGTACAAAGGGCTTGAAGAACGCCATGCAAAACTTGCCGTAGGCAGCAGTATAACCCTTGTTAGCTTTCTTTGGGATACGCACGAAAGGAGAGGGTCGGATGCGAATTGACTTTATTTTTATCAATTTCATACCCATGTGGTTGACAACGTCATCGGCTTCTTCCAGCTTACAAAAAGGAAGGTGCTTTGAGTGAAACAAATTACTGAAATCACCCGCCGTGATATTTTTGATTTATTTCTCTATGGGACAGAAATTGATGAATTCTTTGAAACGAAAAAGATTAAATACCCTTTCTACGGTAGATTATCAGAGATGGATTTTCTGAAAAGAATATATGATCTCAATTCTTTGCCGAGCAATGATAGCCGCTTCGAGAACGCTGAAGGTGATATTTGGCAACACACAATCAATAATGACGACTACGAAGCCGGATGGGTATTTGAAGATGACCGCTTTCAATTGCAAAATGGCGAAGATGAAGTTCTGTTAACCTTTTTGTGCGCAGTATTCCATCCCGCTGTGCGGTCTGAAAGCGGATACTGGAAGGAGTTTCTTGATGAGGTAAATGGTTTGCTCCGCAATGATGGATATGAACTCTATCCTGAGAGTAAAATTTCAGGAAGAGATGTATATGGCTGGAGGAAATATGACCCGGAGCAAGCAGCTATGTTCATACCATTTTCGCAAAGGTACGCTGCGGAAATCAAAGATCGAAAGTTGAGTCTGTCGCTCAGCATGAAAATTCGCAGCCAACTATATAAAGTTCTCGAGAAGTATACGACTACTTATCGAGAGACAAGCGAGACGGGGTGGCAATCAGATATTTTAACAAGTGAATATGTATTCCGCGACATTTCGCAGTTTTATCAGCCAAAATGTTATAACGAAAATGGAGACTATGTTGCAACAGGAGATATGCAGCAATTTATTATGAAAAACTCTCCGTTTTGCGTGTTCGATGCTATCGAGTTTTATGAGAAGTATAACAGTAACGGGGAGTTCGCTATGCAAATCAACTCCATATTTAAGCTGAATTCTATTACCTATAAGCTTGAAAATGGAAAACTTATTAACACACTTGATGTGAGCATAAGCAGCACAACCATGTCGGGTATTTCTGAAACTGGACTAAAAGAACTTGTCCTTGAGGCTGTTCGGTATTACAGCGAAAATAACAAAGAAATTGCAGTTGAAAAACTGTGGGATGCATTTGAACGCCTAAAGACTTACTATTCTCCGCAACTGAACAAAGCAAAGTCGGCAGAAAAAATCATCGAAGATATGAGTGCCTCCGAACCACATTACAAAGCTATCTATGAGCAAGAGTTCAGGACACTTACTAATATTGGAAATAGTTTTCGAATTCGTCACCATGAAACTACTAAAATTGACATTGGTGATAGTAGGCAATATGACTATTTCTATAAGCGTTGTCTTGCCCTTGTATCTGTCGCAGTACTCTATCTGGAAGGAGGGTCACAAGCGCGATGAAGTTTAACTTCAAAATTCAGCAATACCAAACGGACGCGGTGGAAGCTGTCGTCAGTGTCTTTAACGGCCAGCGCCATTATGACCGCACGACCTATATCCGTGACCTCGGCAAAGTGGCGCCGCAGCCGGTTCAGATGCGTTTGGAAACGCCGGATGAATACGGCGAGCAGCTCGATCTGACGGACGAGCTTGGCTATAAAAACGAGAATATCGAGCTCTCCGACGAGCAGCTTCTGCACAATATCCGCGAACGCCAGACGCTGAACAACATCCGGCTGTCCGACGAGCTTTCACGCCGGCTTGGGCGCTGCTCTTTGGATATTGAAATGGAAACCGGCACAGGAAAAACCTATGTTTACATC
>DOWI01000436.1 GCA_003519645.1 Oscillospiraceae bacterium | reverse complement strand
ATTTGAAGACATCCAGCAAAAGGTAATACAAAAATTATCAGCACAGGGCAACATTGAGTATATGCATTCCATTGCAAATTTGGCTTTGCTTAATATGAGTGATAACGCGGCTCTAAATAATTCCACATTTGATGTAAAACGAAATGCAATTATTGAAATGGATAAAAGGGGTCAATTTATTCCGTTTTGCACAAAGATGGTCTTTTTGAAATACTATACGCCATCTGCAAGCAATCAGCTGCATTTTTGGGGACAGCAAGACCGAATCGCATACATAAAAGCGATCAATAGTACACTCAAAAATTACCAGGCCGAAGAAATTTCAATTGAAAAGGAGGCTGAATAATATGGGAACATCTCTTAATACCTATATCGAAATATTTAATACCGGTTTTGAAGTTGACGCAGAAACTGTCCAGCTAAAAAAAATAGTAATCCCCATTATTCAGCGCGACTATGCCCAAGGCCGTATGGATGCAGAAGTTAATCGTATACGGGCGCGTTTTTTAGACTCTTTGCACCGAGCCATAATGGATGATCCCATCACCTTGGATTTCGTTTACGGAGACATTAATGCAGACGGCGTTATGACACCGTTGGATGGCCAGCAACGCCTTACAGCACTCTTTCTGCTCCATTGGTACGCTGCGAAGAAAGAAGAAATAGATGCCACAGAGCATCTTTGTTTAGGAAACTTCAGTTATGAAACACGATATAGCGCACGTGATTTCTGCTCTTTTCTAATCAAGTTTAATCCCTCATTTACAAAAAAGCTGTCAGAGGAAATCGTTGATCAGGCATGGTTTCCACTAGATTGGAAAAAAGATCCGACGATTAGCTCAATGCTGGTGATGCTTGATGCGATTCAGGATGAATTCGCGGAGACCCAGGGAATTTGGACAAAGCTTAAGGATAAAGCAATAACCTTCTACTTTCTCCCTATCAAAGATATGGGTCTCACCGATGAATTGTATATCAAGATGAATTCGCGCGGAAAGCCGCTAACGCAATTTGAGCACTTCAAAGCCGAATTGGAACGTGAACTTCGGAAGATCGATGAACCTATGGCAAAACATATCATCAAAAAGATCGATCTTGATTGGACGGATATGCTCTGGCGGTATCGCGGCGACGATAATGTGATTGATGATGAGTTCCTGCGTTACTTCAGGTTCATTTGTGACATCATTTGTTATCAGAACGGTGGGACAACTCAAGGCAAGAGCAATGATGAATTTGATCTCCTGAAAGAGTATTTTTCCGGGCAAAATGAAAACGCGATGGCTAATATTCAAATGCTGGAAGACTATTTCGATTGTTGGTGCTTTCTTCAAGACGATAACACTCCGGACGAATTTTTGGAACGATTTATTTCACACGAACGTCAAGCCGGGAAAATAAAAGTTGAAAAAAGGTACGGAGTTAACATTTTCAAAGACTGTGTGCGTAATTATGCTGATATATCCGGTAATGGTAATAGACTGTTCCCGTTGAACAGGATCGTTCTTTTATATGCTGTTATCTCCTATCTCCTGAACAAAGACACAATATCCAATGATGAATTCTCACGAAGACTAAGAATCGTAAACAACCTAATACAAAATTCCGAAGATGAGCTCAGCGATAGTGAGCTCAGAACAAGTGGCAATAGAATGCCAGCTATCTTGAAGCAAGTTGATGCAATTATAAAAACCGGGACAATTGATGACACCATAGAGAAAAACTTGAACTCGACTCAATTAACTGAGGAAGCCTTAAAGATTTCGTGGGTCGAAAACAATCCGGACAAGGCAGAAGCGTTATTTGAATTAGAGGATCATGATTTGCTTCAGGGACAGATCAGCATTGTTGGCTTGGAGCACAGTGATTACTTCTCGCGTTTTCAATCGTTATTTTCCTGCAAGGAAGACCTTGTTGATTGCGCACTTATGTCCATCGGGAACTACGGGCAAAGGGAGAAAAACGGACGGAGATATCAATTAGGATCTAAAAAAAACATTAAAGCTTGGCGAAATCTGTTTCACAAGAGCAGTAACGACGGTTTTGAAAGAACAAAGGATATCCTCGTGCAGTTGCTGTCTCGTGCTGATTCATTTACCGACGAACTTTTGTCCGGTATTATCAACACTTATACCAACGATTGCGAAACCAACAATAACTATGAGTGGCGATATTACTACATTAAATATGACCTTTTCAGACCGGGAAGCTTTGGAAAATATGACTGGGGCGATTTTGAGAAGCGGCCATACGAGTTTTCCGTTATGTTAACAGAGTCAAAGATTTCTGAAAACACATACCAGCCGTTTCTAAAGGCAGTTTATAATAATAGGCTATCGAAAGACCATTATGGGCAACGTGCCATTGATGGCAGTAATTTTATTGTTTGCGAAAACTCTGCCTATGTTGTAATGAGCACCGATACAACTATGGAAGTTAAAAGGATAGCTATCGCGCAAGACAATAATGGCATTGATGCGGAAGATAGAATTAAAAAACTTCTGCTAATCCGGAACAGGTAGCACCCTAATGGGGGTGTCCCTTTCTTTCATAATGACTTGGTCACCATATCTGGCGACTGGCGGGAAGCACGCGCGTCTATTTTCGATGAGGTAATCACAAATATAAACGCAACATCACATATGTTGATGGCCTGGGTGGTAATTTTCGTTGGCAGCCTAACTTTCGGATATGCCGTGTAAGGAAGCTGCTAAGCGCTTGGCTGAGGTGACCTGAGAGAGAAAAAAGAGTCGGCTATGCTGGCCTGATCAGATGAAATGATGTTCGAGGTAGAGTTGCCTCCGGATGCGGTCGAAAACATTGAGTTTACAGTTATGGTTGACGAACGGATTCATATCATAAAACAAATTGAACAGGGGAGAACAGAGTAGGTCGGTATCGCATTTTTCAATAAGCTGCCCCTACTAGATGATTCTAGCAGGGGCAGCTTCTGTAAGAGTGCCTTTTTTACAGGCTAACCTTGCCATTTCCATTGGAGGAAGTTGGTAAAGCACCATCGAATCTAAAACATTAAAATCCAC
>DOWI01000035.1 GCA_003519645.1 Oscillospiraceae bacterium | reverse complement strand
TTCTGGGTGATAACCATATTATTAATGTATCGTCCCTGCTCTTTTTGCATATGCTTACATTTTGTTACACCCAAATTTATGTAAGTTTATACTATTCATTCAAGGTCTTTTTGTCAAGTATTATTATACAAATCTATTATTTTCGGTGTAAATATTTACTTGTTACTGCACTTCGCCTACTTCACCATCAGTACCCACAACGAGATCGATCATAAAGCTGCGCCGACCATCCTCCAGCACCACGTTACCGGTAATGGTCACCGCACCTGCGCTGTGCGCCGTGATTACACCGTTCTCATCCGGTACGGCAATGGCGTCATCTGTGGATTGGAGCTGATCGAAGGTGCACGGGAATGAGTAGGGTGAGTCCAGCATGAGCTTCGCCATGGTACCGGGTGTCAACATCACGCCCCCATCTATCATGACCGGCAGCAGCGGCATGGCTTCAGCGGAAAGCTCCGTGTCGGAGGCATCTTCCTCGTCGGGTTCCAGATAGACCACCTGATCGAGCATATCCTGCGCCGAACCATAGATGAGAACGGGGACGCCATCCTCGGTATCCAGCCGCCAGACGGCGGAAAGGTCGTCAGTAACAAGATATGAAGTTAGGATCGCTCCTGTATCATCAAATGTGGCTGTAACCGGGTAGAAATAGTTCAGTACGCTTTCTTCCGGGTATTGGATTGTGTAAGTGCCGCTTGTGCTATTCAGAGAGGTCGCCGCCGTGGGCAGGTTCTCCAGCAGGGCTATACTAAGCTCTGCATCAGCCTCAATAGCAAAATCAGCATAGTCATAACTACCATCAGGATCCATCGGAACATCCCCGGTATGGCTCACGGTCAACACCTGTCCATCTTCGGAACGGCTGAAGCTGATTGAGTACACCGTGCTGCCATCTTCTCTGGTGCTTTCATATATGCCGGTTCCGCTATCATCAATGTACATAGTCCCGGCAATAATAACCGTTCTTGATTGCTCCTCGCTTTCGCCGCCCTCCATCATGTCGATTTCAAAGAGGACCATCGCTTCTTCCAAGGCCTTTATTTGAAGGATCTTGTTGTTATACTGGCTGGAATCCCGGTGCGTAAAGGTGCCGAAATACCCGCTCCATCCAGCATCATCTGTTACAGACCTCGGCATTTTCGTTGGTTCACCCGGTGCGTTTGACGGTTCGCTTGTCGGAGTAAGTAGCTGCCCCTTCAAAGTTGGCTGCTTTTTGCTGTCACAGCCTGTGAACAGCATCGCCACCATCAGCACCGATAAAATGATTTTTATAAAACGATTCATTACATTCCCACCTCACTTTTAATAAATGTCCAGCCAGACCTGGCTTTGCTTGGGATTTCCTCCGTCGAGCCAGTACTTGATCTTGTAATTTCCCGATTGGCATTGGACACCCCCATTTTTGGGAAAACCGTTCCAAAGGAATGAATAGGTGCCTTTGTCATAAGAAATGTTTTTGCCTGCTGCACTGTACATCAGATTACCTTTTTCATCATAGATCTCGATATTGGGAACTTTTCCCTTGGCGCCACTGTATCCAAGCTTAATTTTGGTGGCGTAGCTGCCGTCATCACGGGTAACCAGTGCGGAGGAATCCAGCCAAACGCTTGACGGTGCTGTATGATCCACCTGCTGTGACCAGTACCAGCCCATATTATTCATATAATATATGCTGCCATCACGAATCGTTCCGTGAACACGCACATAGATCCTGAATGTATATTTTCCGGTGGGAAGCTTGCTCCAGTCGTAGCCGAATTTGCGCGTGATCTTTTTGTTTGCTTCATAACTCGCGCTTTTCCAGCTAACTACTTTTTTACCTGCGGAATTGTATATTTCCGCCCACACCTCGGTTTTTGTGTCGGAGGCATTTGATGCAATTATGCCAGTGTTGACGGTATAGCTCATCCATAGTTTTCCGTCTTCCTTGTAGCTTTTATTAAATACAGCGCTTACTCCGCAGTCTGCCGGTCCGGCGACAACAGGTGTAATGGAGCCGCATACCAGCAACACGCAAAGAATCAAGGATATACTGATTTTTACCACGTTACGTTTCATTTTGATTCCCTTCTTTCTTGTATAATGCGTTCTTATATATAATGGAGCTACCTTTGTATCGTATCGCAAGTGATGAGAATTGTTGAAAAGGTGCTTAGGGGCATTTGATAAAAATGCGCTGTTCGTCGGAAGCTCTGAAAATGTCTTTTTTGCTGAAATATTCCTCCAGAAAATCTAGACCCTTTGTGCAGATGACCTTTGGGGGACTTATGGCAGATACATCATCAACAGTAAGATTTAAAAACTTCTCCATATTATTAAAATGAAAGGTCTGCAGCCCCACTTTAATCCTGTCTTAAAATGCGTTCCTTTAAACATAGACATACCAACAGCTTTAGCGCTCAATGAACACTCCTTTTAAGCGTTCATTGAGCGCTAATTTCAGCATATGAGTTTTTTGCTTGAAGCGTGATTACAGATTAATCTTAACACCAGCCCGCTTGATTCCCTCAGCCTCAAAAAATTCTCTGGGTGCGTGGTGCGCACTATTTGCAATAATGCTAGCGGGGAATACGGCAATGGCCTGATTAAATGTGGATACGTTCATGTTGTAGACCCGCCTTGCTGCCTGCAAATGATCCTCGACCTCAACAATGGCACTTTGAAGCTGTATGTAGTTTTCATTGGAGCGAAGCTCGGGATAATTTTCAGCAAGAACATTGATCCTTTGCGATGCTTTGTCCATAAGATGGTTAGCTTCATTCTTTTCAGACATNNGAGCGGAGCTTTACCACCTTCTCAAAAAGCTCAGTTTCATGCCCTGCATATGACTTTACAACATCCATCAGTTTTGTGATGGTGTCATAGCGCTTTGTGAGAGCAACGTCTATGCCTGAATCGGCCTCAGTGATTTTTATCAACAAAACCTTGAAGCGATTCGAGGCTGAAACAGCCCAGATGACAATGGCGATTACGATAATAACAGCAATAATTCCTGGAATCATGAGTGATTTCCTCCTTTTTAGTATTGTTTTTTTAGATATAGATTATCAACTAAATCAAGCATACTTTTGATCTCATCGGTTACCTTGCTGCGCTGCTCGGAAAGTGTGGCGTCACCGTCGGCGGCTTCAAAGGAATCTCCGTTTGCCAGTGCCACATAAAGCTTATCTTCCCGGAAAGATATGTATAAAGGAAATTTCAGTTTATTTGCCGCCAGAACAATACCTTCGAGAACAGGCGGTGTCAGGATGCGCAGGGCAGCTTCCGGATTCGGGGCTATAATATAAAACCTCTTATTAAAGGCATCCAGCTCAGTTTGAATTAAATCGGCACCTTTCGGTTTGCCACCTTGCCGATCATAGACAGCTACAGGTTCATTGCATATTGCATCGTAATTAAATACCATGAGCCGTCCCTTGAAAGCAGTAACGTATGTTGTCCGGGTGTGCATATCTCCATCGCTATCGCGATAGGTCTCCTTCCGCTCCTCCTGCAAGTGGATATCGGATTGGCTGAAATGACGCCCACTATAGTCAGCCACCAGATAATCGTTACCTCTGTAAACGTCATAGCGGGGAAACAGAGCTGATGCTTTGACCACGGCTTCATCCAGCGCTTCATTCGGTCGGAAATCCAGATTGTCAAAAACAGATTCCAGGCCTTTCGTTACAACAAGTTCTCTGAAAGCATCATTGTAGCGCTTTTTAACAGGAGCCTTGGCAATCAGGAATGCGACGAGTAAAATGCCCGCAATAATCATGTACCCGTAAAGACCCGCCTCTCCAAAGGCATCGAATAATGGAGAGGCAACAGCTATACCCAGAATAATTAGTCCAATCACCGCTAATATGAAAAGAAAGTCCAATACCTGGGACTTTATTCGCAGCTTTTCCAATACCATCAATTCTGCGGAGCCGGTTTGAGCGGTTTCCTTAAAGCTCTTACGCTGCTTTGCAGCGCTTACGCCGCCGCCGATGGCAACACCGATCAAAGCCGCAGCTCCCATCATAATAAGCAGAGTCGGTCCGAACAATACTACAAAAATAAATAGAGCCAGGATGACGCCTATGATTCCTCCGCTCATCATCATTGAACCGAAATTTCTAAAGAAAGCCACAGTAATAATGAGAGCAATAATGCCAAAGGCTATTTGCACCCACTTCATCCAGGAATACTCGTTGCCGATGCTCATAACCTTTTTAAAAAGCCGGATTATAATCATTTTTTCACCTCTATTCAATACTGTCTGGTAACAACAGGGTTGTCAAACAGACTGGGCAAGGTTGCGTCCCTGAATTCATCTGATTTCAATTTCAAGATCCACGAGTTCAGCAAATGCTTCCACCGGAATA
>DOWI01000232.1 GCA_003519645.1 Oscillospiraceae bacterium | reverse complement strand
GGACTTTCTCCTTTGGCGGCGCCACTTTATCTGTTTTACTGAATATGGAGTTTTTCTTGAAATTCATTATTCACCCTTGCTTTCTCCTGCGTCAGGATTCTTGTTTTCATTAGATTGTTCCAATACTTGAGGCACAGCGTTTTCTGCCAAATCGGGATGATGAATTTTATTAATGACTTCTTCCTCGATTTTGATAAATTCCTGTGCCTGTTTATTGTCACCTCTAAAAACAAGGGAGAGATGACTCTTACCCTCGGCTTCAAGCACCNNCTTGCTTATCAGTGTTTGCATCATAGCCACTTGGAGTCGTTACTGAAATGACCTCCACATATTTAAGTTCGGGAGGAATGACAGTCATACCTTGTTCTCTAAAATTGGGCGTTATGACCGATACAATATCTCCCGACTGCAACTTGCCTGAAAGACCACCGGCAAAGGTTTTAAGGGTAAGTGAGATTGCCTGCTTAGTGCCGTCAAGGTTATATAGATAGGCATTTTCATAGGCGGGGTTTTTGGACACCTTGGTGTTTAGAATGTAGTCCCCAACCGCAAAGTCAGCCGTTGCGAATGTGCCTACAACCGTTTCTTTGGTCTTGATGATATTTTCGGGTAGGTTATAGCTGCCGACTTCTATGGTCTGCACCATATCCTTGGTGATTTCATCACCCTGTTTGATTTCCTTTGCCACTCGCACAATCTCGATTTTTTGGCTGATGCTTTGGTTAAAAAGCGGTGTAATGCCAAAGCAAACCACAAGGGACAAAACAATGCAAAGAATACCGACAGTGGTTCTGTTTTTCAAAAATTTCATGGGTTAATTCCTCCTTAAAACGATGTAGATGTATACTTTCTTTTATTGCATTCAGCCACAATTTTCGGCACAAAGGCAAGTGCTGTGGCAATAGGAACGATGACACAAAGTGCCACAATGCTCTTTTTGCTTTTAAGCTTTTTCATACGAGTCGACCTCCGATTTCTATAAAGTAAGTGATTAAAAATCCAAGCCCCAAAAAGGGAGCAAGAGGCAGAGAGTATTTCTCCACCTCTTGCTTTGTTTTGAATAAAAGCATAGCAAGCCAAACAAGGCTCACTATACCAAATCCTATGATGATGCTATAGGTTGTAGCTGTAAAGCCTATGACAATACTGACGGCTGCACAGAGCTTGATATCTCCGCCACCCAATTTGTCGGGAACGATGTACACTGCTGTCAGCCATAAAATGAGGGCGATACCAAGTCCTAATAGATTACCAAGATCAAAATTCAACAGAGATAAAAGAGAAACCCCAAGGCACAAGGTGTTTGGGATTTCTCTTTTCTTGCAATCTATTATGGCGGCATAGGTTAAAAGTGCTGTGAGTAAAATTGCTTGAATTATCACATTCATAGGTGGTTACTCAAAAAAATACTCAACGGTATAGGTTATATTTGACTTGTTATACATACAGTTGTGATTTGTGTAGTAGTAAAACTCCAACTTAGAATACATCCCACTGCTTAAGTTTCTTGTAAAGGAGATGCCGTTATTGGTGGTTCCATAGTCCAATTGCTCCCACTGCTGTGTCAGCACATTATAGCCACGCACTCGGCCATAGTCGTTACCACTATGGCCGCTGACAGCTGGCACATTAAAAGTGTATTTTGTAATAGTTGCACCCTCAATGCCGTTTTCTAAAATGGTGGAGTCGGGTCCTGTCAGCATCATTCCACCGCTGCCGTTACTATCCATCACAAAGAAAACAATTGCCGCCCAAGGAGATTCAGCACCTGTGCTGTCTACTGCTTTTACTCGAACGGTATTTTTACCCAAGAGGTAGGTAGAGGTTTCGTTCGGTCTGCCTTCCCATACATAGGTAATGGCATCGCCGTCTGCATCTGTACTGCTCACTGTGATGGTGACGGGTGTTCCCGGTACAACGCTGTTGCCACTTGGAGTTCTTGTAATTACAGGACGAGTGGGAGCAGAGTTTTGGATGGTGAAGCTTTTGCTTACCCAATCGGAATAAGCTCCTGTTGAGTCCTTTGCTCGTACCTTTACGGTGTACGTACCAATGGCATAGTAGCTGTCGACAGTTTTATTCTCCCATTCCAAGGTAACGGCATCTCCATCGGCATCATTGCTTGCAGCAGAAATATTCACAAGGAACTTTCCATCCTTTGCGGTTCGGGTAGGTGTTGCGGTGAGGGTTACTGTGGGACTATTGCTCACAATGGTAAAGCTCTTGCTTACCCATTCGGAGTAAGCTCCGGCAGAGTCCTTTGCTTTTACTTTCACGGTGTGAGTTCCCACAGGATAATAGCCGTCCTCGGATTTACCCTGCCATTCAAGGGTAGTTTGATGGTTTTCGGCATCGATTGCAGTGGCAGAAATATTCACGAGGAATTTACCGTCTTTCGCCGTTCTGGTTGGGTTCACAGCGAAGCTGTCAATGGTAGGTGCGGTGTTTATTACAGTGATATTTTGTGAGTAGCTGCACTCTCTGCCCAAGCTGTCTGTTACAACCGCAGTCAGTACAAAGTCACCTACATTATGGATTTGAATGGTACCGCCGTTTTTGAAAAGCTCACCCACATAGGAGCAAGGCTCACCGTTCTTGGTAAGTGTCCACTGAACCTCTGCCTTTTCAGTGTGTAAAGACTTGCTGATTTTCACCTCCAAAGGCTTTCCGTAATGCACACTATCGGGCATCGTAAAGGCAAAATCTACAATCGGCATAATGGTTATGCTTTCACTGTGGGAATAGCTTCTGCCAAGCAGATCCGTCATCTTGGCAGTCAGTACATATTCACCATGAGAGATAAAGCGAAGCTTTCCACCCAATTTATTGAGTTCGCCCTCAATAGCTGAGGATAGTGCAATGACGTTTCCGTCCTTGGTAAGAGTCCATTCCATCGGCAAAGTGTTGTTGTGACCGCTTGTTCTGATGTCAATTTGGGTGTCGGTGTAAGCTNNACACTCTGCCTGTTTCATCGGTGGTCCGTGCTACAAGCTCATAAATGCCTGCTCGCTTAAAGTGGATGCTGCCACCCTCGTTATTAAGCTTTCCTGTTACAAAGGTGTTCCAGTCTTGATAGCCAAAGCTGTTGTCCACAAGCCACTCCAAGGTCAAGCCATCTAAGTCGGTGGCGATAGTGTTAATTTTAACCTCGGTATCGGTATGAATGAGCTTTGGCTGTGCGTAGGTAACAGTTGGTACGGGATATACCTTGACCGCTTGCTCATAGGCATACTTTCTGCCACCATCATCGGTAAAGGAACATTTGAGGATATATTGGCCTTTATCCTTAAAGCGGATATTGCCGCCCTCGTTGGTGAGTGTTCCTGTGATTCCCTCGATTTCCTTTCCATCCTTAGTCAAAGTCCATGCGGCGGTTTTATTTCCGATTTCCGTAAGGGTTGTTTCTACCTTGACTATCTCATCGGTGTGAAGAATAGAGGGAAGATAAAATCCAACAGCACCCACAGGGTAGACAGTTATTTTTGTGGTATCGGTAAAAGCTCTGCCTGTCTTATCTGTCAGGGTAACCGTCAGCTGATAGACACCTTTTTCCTTGAATCGGATNNCAGTGCCCAATGAGCTGTCAGCCCTTCGGCATTTTTGCTCTCTGTTTGTAAGGTGACCGTTTTATCCGTATGAGAAATGTTTGGTAATTTTAGCTTTACTTCAGCCACAGGATAGACCACTACACTTTTGGAAACAGAGGTCATTTTCCCAAGGGTATCGGTGATGGAAGCCGTTAGGGTGTAACTGCCATGCTCCTTAAACTGAATGGTGCCGCCTGTGTTGCCAAGCTCACCTGTAATGGTTTTGGTAAGGTCGGAGGCTTCTCCGTCTTTGGTTACAGACCACACAACTTTACTTTCACCGAGATTTTCAGTTTTCAAATCTACCGCAATGCTTGTGTCGGTGTGGGCTATTTGGGGTAAGGTGAATTTTACGGTTACCACGGGATATACCATAAGGGTTTGGCTATGGGTAATCTCTCTGCCACGGCTGTTTTTAGCAGCAGCGGTAATGGTGTATTTACCAATTTCCTTTGCTTTCAGTGTACCGCCGTCTTTGGTGAGTTCTCCCTCAAAGGCTGTGGCAAGCTCCACCGGAAGTTCATCCTTAGTGATACTCCAAGAAACAGTGCTTACATATTTGCTTGTGGGTGCGATTTTCACCTCATCGCCCACATAGCAGTTTTTGGAAATGGTGAAGGCAAACTGTGGAGCCGGGACATAGNNTTTGGCTTGTTCCTCTTTTACAAGCATTTCAAAGGCTTCGCCACGAGTAGCATTGCCATTTGGCTTTGCCGTTTTATCGGGATAGCCTTTAATAATAAAGTATTTTTCACCAATACAGAGATACATCTGATCCTCTTTTTCGAGGAGACTGATATCAGTGAAGTCCAAGTCGCAGAGACAGTTTGCACTATGGCAGTTATCGCCCAAGGCACGAACAAGCATTTTTACCATTTCAAGTCTTGTAATCGGCTCATTTGGCTGATACAGCTTGTTTTCATAATCATCTGCAACAATGATTTTTTGTTCCACCAGATAGAGTATGTTTTGCTCTGCCCAATGTCCATCTATATCAGTGAATAGATTGTTCGTTTCGGATACTTCAATATTTTTAGTCATAGTATTTGCAAGCAGTGTTGCGAATTCAGCCCTTGTGATGATTTCATCGGGATGACAAAGACCATCGGGAAATCCTGCGATAATACCCTGTTCGGTGAGTGTTTTGATCGCTTCTTCTGCCCAGTGTCCTTTGGCGTCCTCAAAGTATCGGTGGACAGCATAAGCACTGCCACCAAATACAGAGAGAGCAAGGCAAAGGGTTAAGAGCAAAGAAGCTGATTTTTTCAGTTTCTCTTTCATGCTCTGCCTCCATTAACCCTTATAGTTGAACATTTCCTGAATCTTGCTCTTGAGTGTAGGCATAACCACATCTCCGAACAATGCATAAAGACCGGCAAGGAGCAGACCGCCTAAAACCACGGCAATTAGGATTTTTACAGCACTATCGATATAGTTCTCACCGCTGTTGTTTGCTACCGCAAGGCGCATTTTCTTCTTCTGAAACAAAAGGAAGGTGCTTGCCTTCACTGCCATATTACCTAATGCATTCTTTGCCTTGGTAATCATGTTCTTAATCATTTTCATGGTGTTTTTCCTCCAAAAGTTTAATTATTTATGATTTGTCTAAGTGGGGTTACATTGACATTACAGGTTCATTTGACTGCTCCTGTTCAGGAGTTTCTGCCATTTCGAGCTTTTGCTCATAGGCAGAAATTACTGCATTATTAAGGGCAGCACGGCTTTCCTTGCTGATGGGAAAGAAGATGTCATCATACTCGCCCTTGTGGTTTTTTACCGAGGGCATCGCCACAAAAAGTCCTTTGTTTCCCTCAATGATACGAAGGTTCTTGACAGCAAAGGCACTTCCGATATTTACCGAAGCGTATGCCTTGACATTTCCGCCGTTTTTAATGGGAGTTACTCTCACATCAAGCTCAAAATTGTTATTCTGTTTCATTTAATACCTCCTGATTTACAGTTCCATTTTCATATCAAAGCCTTGTGCCTGCTCTGATGGCTCAAAGCTGATTTCCTTAAACCCAAACCTATCCACATAGTGAAAGCTGCTGCTATTATCGTCATACAGCTCCACTACATCGGACATGGAGAGGGAGTGGCCTCGGTAGTCCTTGGGGTGGTTTAGGTTGCATATCTCATAGATTTCATCAAGGTTGTTGGTGGGCAAACTGCCGTCAAAGATAGCGTTGTAGCTGTCCTTACCTGGCTCACTTAACTTTTCCTTAAACTCATCAAATGAGATAAATCGCATAGAAAAATCCGAATCGGCATTGAGCTGCCAAATTCGGACATTCTTTAGAGTTTCTTCACTTTTCATAAACTGTGCTGCATCCTCCTTTCGGGCAAGTGCCTCAAAGATACCTTCAGAAAAGCAAGGCTCCAATTTCTTTTCCTTGCACCAGTCTTTCAGCTCATCACAGAGAAACGAGCTGTCGAGATTTGCCTTACCATTCTTTAGGT
>DOWI01000056.1 GCA_003519645.1 Oscillospiraceae bacterium | reverse complement strand
ACCTACTAATTGTTAAAGACAAGCTGCTTACAGGGTTTGATGCGCCCATCGCCGCTGTTTTGTATGTTGATAAGCAGCTTAGGGATCACACTTTGCTGCAAGCGATAGCGCGGGTAAACCGAGTATATGAGAACAAAGATTTCGGTTTAATTGTAGATTACATGGGCATTTTTAAGAAGCTCAACTCTGCCTTGGATTTATATAGTGACGAAAAGTCTGGCATGAATGGTTTCGACAGCAAAGATATCGCCTCTGCCATATCCGCCGTGACAGAGCAGAAAGCGAAACTCGAGGAATATCACAATATGCTGTGGCGGATCTTTGATGGCATCGACAGGAATGAGACAATCGCCAATGTCTGGCAGGAGCGGTTGCGGGAGCAGGATATCCGCAAAGACTTTTATGCGAAGCTTGCTTCCTTCGCAAAACTGACGGATTTTTTATACTCCAGTCACGATTTGTTTGAAGCTGTTGGTTACAATCAAAGTGAAGTGTATCGAAAGGATTATTTGTTTTTCAAGAAACTGAAAGACAGTGTATCTTTGCGCTTCAACGACAGTGTGGACTTCTCAAAGTATGAAGACGGCATTCGACAATTATTGAATACCTACGTTGGGGCAGAAGATGCCAGGATCATTATTGAGCCCTTGGACATTTTGAACAGAGAAAAAGCAGCAGAACAGCTTATGCGTTTGGGTTCAAAGGAAGCAAAGGCTGAGGCGATTCAAACGCGTCAGATCGAAGTTCTCGAAAGTGGACGGTATGATGATCCCATTAAGTATATGACTTTCATGGACCGTATTAAGGAANNGAACGTGACAGCGAAAAGTACCTGTTGAATATGGAGAGAATAGCGGAAGATTATCGGGAAGGTCGCAGTACAGTTGAATATCCGGAGCTTATTGCAGATGATGGCGCAGCTAAGACATTTTTCGGTTCAATTAACATCGGAGTGAAAAAGGCGGCGGGGGTGCCCCTTGATAATAAATTGAAAGAACCGTTAGGACAATTAGCTCTTGCGGCAAAGTCGATTGTGGCCGATAATGCCAAACGTGACTGGCGGGATAATGTTGTCGTTCACCGCAATATCAAAAAGCATCTGGATGACTTGCTATTCGACTTTATGGAAGATAATAATCTCAAATGGTCTTTAGAAACCATCGACATTGTTATTGATGAAATTCTGATGGCGGCAAAGAGGGTGTATTAGACATGGAGGTATACGACGTTTTTTCGCCTGAGCTAAATACGGTAATTCCTGTTTTGGTTGAGAGAAAAAGAATCAAGACGTGCCGTTTAAAAGTATTTCCAGATAAAACTGTAAAGTTCTCTGTTCCTGAGAACACGCCACAACACTGGATTGAAGAGTATCTCAACAGCAAAAACCAATGGCTGAGTAAGAAAATAGCGATTTTCGAGAAGGTAAAAGGATATGCTGCTACGGATTTAATCCGTAGCGGCATTTCGATCCGCTACTTGGGGGAAGATCTGATTTTTGCCGTCTCTCGTTGTGATAAGAATGCAGTCTATAAGGAGGGGAAGAACCTTCACATTTGCGCACCTGATATAAATGATCAAGAAAAGATTTTTGCCCAGTTTGACAAATGGTGGAGAAATGAGTCGTTACAGGTTATTATNNCTGTACCCAATTATAGAGAAATATAAAGTGGACAGGCCAAAGGTTATGCTTCGGAAGCTGAAGACATTATGGGGTAGTTGTAGCCCGCGCATGGGAACAATCACATTCAATCAATACCTGACAAAAGCGACCCCTGCCTGTATTGAGTATGTAGTGCTTCATGAGCTTATCCACTTTTTATATCCTAATCACAGTAGACTGTTTTATGATTTCCTTAGCAACTATATGCCAGACTGGAAAGCGCGCAAAAAGGTGCTCGATCAGGATGTGGTGCACGGATTATGATTTAGAATTAGCAGGAGAATCCCGATCAGCAGCGAATAGTTTTCAGGATTGCATTGATTCAGCGAGAGGTGGAATTATGTGTTGGATGCGGTGTTGAAGTTTTTTATTGATTTCGGGCCGTCGTTCATTATGATGATTATCGGCGGTCTACTAATTTTTCTGGCGATCAAAAAAGAGTATGAGCCCATGTTGCTGCTGCCAATCGGTTTTGGCGCTATTTTGGCTAATATTCCAGGCTCCTCTGCAATTGGCGAACACGGTTTTTTGACCGTTTTGTATAATGCCGGTATCGCCAATGAGTTGTTTCCGATTTTAATCTTTATCGGGGTTGGGGCGATGATCGATTTCGGGCCATTGCTGCGTCGGCCATTTATGCTGTTCTTTGGCGCGGCGGCTCAGTTCGGCATTTTCGCCACCTTGCTGGCTGCACTTTATCTGGGCCAATTGAAAGGGATTCTTCCAGATGCCATCGCCAATATCATTCCGCAGTTCTCTTTAAAAGAGGCTGCTTCCATTGGTATCATTGGGGCGGCAGACGGTCCAACCTCAATTTATGTAGCTTCTCTATTTGCCCCGAGACTACTTGGACCGATTTCTGTAGCCGCTTATTCATATATGGCGCTTGTGCC
>DOWI01000048.1 GCA_003519645.1 Oscillospiraceae bacterium | reverse complement strand
GGGTTCTGCGGAATCGGCACGAATCCGTTCCTTTGCATAGCCTTTTGATATAATCATCTCTGCAATCGAATCATTCAGCATGCGAGTTTCATAATGCTCGTCGTAAATATACAGCAGCTTATCAACCGGGTTGACCGCCATGGCAATAAAGGCGGTGGGATCGTTGGTATAACCGTAGTCCAGTCCAAACACATGCCGATATTTCCACAGGTCAGGATTGTGGGGTGATGTAAGACTTTTAGAATCAAACTCCCCAACCTCCCAGCGTTCATAAATCAGACCTTCTGCAATCCCCCATTCCCCCAACCCCGCCACTGCATACCTGCGGGGCTGTTCCTCACGAAGCCTTTCATAAACCGCAAGATCGGTTTTGTCCAGAAACTCGTTGCACTTGTAGTTGGTGGTCAAGGTAAGAACATCGGGACTTTGCTGATCAAAAAACCGTTTTTTTAACCAGTGTTTCTCGTTCCACGGATTGAACGTGATGGTGGTCTGCTTGAAAAGCGGAGGAGGGATTTCTCCCCGCGGAACCGACAAATCCAGCTTTTCAAAATCCGCCTGTGAGGCAATTTCAAACCCTTCCTCAATCCATACCCAGCATAGATGGCCGCTGTCTACGGTTGTGGACGCCAGCTTGTACACATCATCAAACCCGCGGAACAAAATCCGTTGTCCGGTTGGCAGGTAACGAAGCTCCAGCGGTGAAACCGTCGCCTTCCAATGCTGTGAAACACCCAGCCTGTTAATCGCCCATTTGAGCTGTGCAAAGGTGGAGTAATAATGGGTGTTGAATACGTTGCGTACCACAAGAAGATTTGCCTGGGGATATTTCATCAGGTGAACAATAAACCACAGCGCCGCAGTGGTGGACTTTTTTGATGCCTTTCCGCCTTTTACAACCCTGTATCGGCAACGGCAGTTCCAAAATTTCCTGTAGCCTCCGCCCACGATCTCGGCAAGATTGACTCTTTTCAGCCCTGCATCGGATGCAGCGGGATTCGTGATGTTTGTTCCTGTTGCCATAATGTCACAAGCTTTCCACGTTTGTGATTTCTGAATTTCGAACTTCGCTGACCAAACGGGATAGCTTTGGTACCGAGCCTTTAGGAAGCCTCGAGAGATACTGCAGGGCGTTGATCATCTTTCGGTCAAACAGGCTGTCCAGGGTGTGGATTGTCTGCTCCTCACTCCAAAGGGTGGATGCCCCCACGTCCACTCTTGCCGAGATAATGAGATCGCGGTATCGCTCACCGTCAAAAGGCAGATACCATGTTCCAAGCTCGTCCTTGATTTTCATGTTTCTCTGTCCGTACTGGGTCACCCAAAATTCGGCCCAAATCCGGGCTACATCCTCAATAAAGCTGTAAAACCGGTTTTGCACATACTGCAATGGCATGATCGCCGTCTCCCGTACCGCCATAATGGCAGAGGTGTTGTCGGGGCGCACGTCACCCAGAATTACATCATTCGCACCCGACTGCTTGAGGGTATTGCTGATTAAAGAAGCGATATTTTCATCAAATGCCGGAGAAAAATTGGGTGGATTTACATAGCGGATGGCGGTTGCCACATCCTCATTGCCCCCGCACACCGGAATCACCTGCCCGGGATCGTTTGTCACATCCGACGTAATCACATCGCTGTTGACAACCATAATCGGCATGCCCATCATCATAACCGCCCAAACGCTTGCCGTTATCATGCGGTTGATGGCAATCTGGTTGGGAATCAGATAGGTTATCTCACTCTCCCCGTACACGCAGCTCCGCCGTCTTTCCCATGAAATCTTGGCAAAGGGATAGAGCCGAATGCCAAGCTCCCATTCCGGTCGTATCGTCGCCTCACGGCATACCCGAACCGCTTTGATAACAAAGCCGGTGCCATCGGCGTTATACTCCTTCCAGAATTTCGTCAGAACCGTAGCCTTTTGGGACTCGGGCGGCTCGTTTCCACTCCTCTCCCCCGCCATATAAAAGGTTTCATTATCGGCACGAATACGCTGCACCTCATGTTCGGGACAGTGATTTCTGCGCGCCTCCCGCCGAAGATCATCCACATTTTGCCGCTGTGCAATCAGGATATAGGGCTGTTGCTGCACATCATCAAGATTGGGATCCCCAAAGTAGACATTCTCTACATCCAAAACCTCACAGGAAATATCACCTTTTATGGGGGTTCTTCTTGTATCGTCGGCATAAAGTCCGGTGGATACCCGGTCATCCCACCATGTATAAAGGATTCCGGTTCCCGAAATATAGGCGTTTCTCAACACCTGCTCCTGTAAATCCGAAAATTTCACCCGCTCGGCGGAAACGCGGAAATAATCGGACAGTGCGCTCATAACAAGAGCCAGCTCCCGCTCGGTCGGCAGCGGTGCACCTGTCATTTCCCTGTATTCCGAAGATGTGTTTTGGCTGCATTTTGCAAGATCCGATCGAATGGATATGATCTGTTCTCTCATGGCCTGTGTGTCGGGCACACCGTCGGCACTGTAGCTGACTGCCACCTGACTTTTTCCGATTAACGCCATTTTATATTCGCCGATTCGCTTAATTACATTGTGACGGACAAGGGGGCGGTCGTTCCCGCAGCGCGCTCCCTGCCACTGGTCGCCCACAAAAAAACGCTCGTTCATTTTATTTTGTTCGTACAAGCCGCGGCTGCCCAGTCGGTTCTTAAACCGCACTCCGGTGGTATATTCATCCCATACAAGCTGTTGCGTGTTTCTCGATTGTTTCATCAAACTGATTCTTCCTTTCCCCCAAAGCGATTCAATTTAATCCTTGATGGCATCCTCTCCGATGAATACAACGGCTGTATTCTGCACCGTCTGCTCCGCCTTGTCCCGATAATTCAGATTGCTTTTAAGCATCAAAATATCCATAGACGGATTGTTGCCCTTTGTCATGCCGTGTTCAATATGACTGGCGGCAATTTCTTCACACGCCATTTTCAGCAACAAAAACGATTCCTTGAAATCATGGTTTGGTTCCTCCTCGCATAGTGCAAATTCAAGAATCTTGCGGCTTGGCATTCCGAGACAGACCGCCAGCCGTTCAACCGTCATGGAAACGCCCCTGTCCTCGGCATAGGATCTGGCACTGTCAATCGCCTGCTTTACCCGCTGGGGATCAACAAGCACCGACGGCTGATTGTTCATTTGACCCATCTCCCTTCGACTTTCTTCTGACTGAACTTTACCACAACCTCCTTAGTGAGGTGCAAGTGGGGGACTGGTGTCTTTTTGAAAATTATTTTGCTTTTTGCATAAATGCGCTCCTACTCCCTCCGTCAGGCTATCGCCTGCCACCTCCCTCATGGAGGGAGGCTTATCCCGGCTCCCTCTGAGAGGGAGCTGTCGCCCGTGGGCGACTGAGGGAGAT
>DOWI01000354.1 GCA_003519645.1 Oscillospiraceae bacterium | reverse complement strand
GATCAGGGCCGAAGAGGCGCCTTCTTCATTCTTTTGCATCAATCTTCGTACAAAGCGGTTGATCGCCACACAAGCAGAAAGATAAGCTTCATAAGTTACATTATTCTGATAGTTGCGATCCAATATCGTTTCAACATATGCCAATAAACGGTCCAAATCGGCCTTTTCAAGGAATGCGCGCAGCTGCGCTTCCAGATCATCCGGTAAAAACGGCACCATGACGGAGGATTGATCCAACAGGGAAGAAAATATCGCCTGGTCACTCTGCACCGGGCGGTGACGAAGCACAGCAATGGACTGTTCATAACAGAACCTCAATTTCCGGATATTCTTCGTGCTGTCACTGATACCGATACAAAAAGCAGCGTCCGGAATCTGCTGACACCAGCATTCGTACATTTCATGTATCGCCTGGACCAGCTGTTCCTGCTCCGCTTTGTCCTTCAAGCACAGGACAAGAGTATATTCATCCGACAAGGTTTGCAGCACTTCGATAACCCATGTGCCGAGATAGGCATGCAGGATCCTGTCAAATGTATCATGATACTCCGAATAAAACAGTTCTTCCTGATCGGAAGACAAATCCATGCAAATCACAGCCGTTTCATAAATCCCGTCCGAAAGAGAGAGTTGATAAGGTGTAACCGACGCCAGCGTTTCCTCAACGGAAGGACTACCCATAATAAGCTTGTACAATACAGCCTGCAACACCATATGACTGCTGCTTTGCAGGGTATGATGCATGGCTTTGTTCACCGACAGAATTTCCAACACACGGTTGGTAATATACACAGTCTCATCCTTCGTCTTATCATCTTGCGGCGAATAGTCGCTAAGCGTATTCAATATGCCCCGGAACGGCTTGTACATTCGACGTGAACTCCAATAGGCATAACCCAGCAGCGCAACCACCGTTGCGACGGAGAAAAGATTGGCCGTCCAAAAAACACGATCAAATGCTCCGGCCATCTGTTTATAAGGCGTAAAGATCACATACTCGATACCGCTCATTTCCGCTTCACGATGGGAAATCAATCCTCTATTTCTTAAATAACGGCTGGCATTATGAATCCCAGTCAGGTCCAAGCCGTAAAGAACCTCGTTCAGATCGGCGTCCGTGTTGGTCGCAATGAGTCGGCCGTCGCTGTCGAGCACAAAGATTTGCCTGCCCTTCGCAAAGTCCCGATCCCTAAAAATTCCATTAATTAGTGTTTCCTCCAGTACCATGCAAATGGTTCCTCTGTATTTCATATTTTTTGTTCGAATGGACTGCAGCAGATAAATTCCGGAAGTTTTGGCATCAGTGTCAGTCCCTCTTTGCGGAACAGGTACCGCTTTATTTACCTTTTTTATGGTTACCTTGTTATAATGGTCATCCATAAGACTGCTCCACTCGTTCTCATCACCCTCAAACCGGTTGTGAAAATAGAGATTCCTTTCGATCAACCCACGGGGAGTATATAAATAAGAAGTATCTTCCCAGCAAATCAATATCTCGTTAATAGAGGTTGATGTAAATGAAAATGTACTCAGCAACTCAAAAATAGCCAGCTCATTTTTTACATAGTCCTCACTTTCACGATAACCAGAAGACGCACGCCAGGAAATCGCATCACTTCGCTGCAGATAGGTAAAAATATTCTGCATGTTTTCAAACGCATCGTTCATAGAGGAAGCATAAGAGTCGATATACGCGTCCTGCTCACGCATCTTATCCTTAAAAAGACGATTTCGGATATATAGAGTCATGATCAAATTAAAACGGTCATGATAACGATCAGCACCGTCAAGATGGAAAAAATATTTCTAAAAATACTTCCTCTGCGCATATAGGTCGTTATTCTCATTTTATTGCACCTTTATTGTCTCCATATTTCTATTCTTCAGCACAGACGAAAAAGCATCCAAACACATGGAGTTATTGCCCCATGTGCTTGGATCGGATGTACATATCAGTTGGAAAAAGGATCAATCCGCTATAAAAACACGTTTCGGATCCCGTACAATGGTCTGTGCATCGGTATAGAGTTTAAGAAGGTCATCCATACTGGCGATGCTTTCGAGCTGCTTCACATAGTCGTCCCAGCTACTCATGTCCTTTTGGCCATAAATAAACTTTGCTTCCTGTTCCTTAACAAAAGTTATCATCGTATTTTCCAGGTTGGCTTTTTCCGACGCTTCATCTGCGGCAAAGATAGTGAAAACCGGATCAAATTTAGCCTGTACACTACCCTTGGTAAAGTTTTTTAGATTCAGANNCGATTCAGATCGATTGCCTTCTGACCCATCTTATACCCACCGCTTGTCCGGATAACCGGACCCATGCCGACCATCCATACCTCATACTGGGTACCGATCCCATACTTTGCTTTATCAATGTTATCCCTCATCGTTGGAACGCCGTCGTCATAATCAAACGTTGTACCTTCCACACCATAATTGAATATATCACGGCCAAACTGGGAAACAACCTCGTCCATATAGGCGGAAAGGATTTCAGGATGCTTTGCCTTGCTGGAGCAGACGATTCCCCAGCTCGGAAGGCCGTCGTGCTGATAGGCAATGGGCAGATAGCGGTTGCCATTCTCATCTGCCGGTGGGGTTATGGGCTGAATATCATAGGGAAGATCTTCTCCTGGTTCCACTTTGAAAATTTCCGCTTCGGGAGAATTGTTATAAACGGCGGAAAAAGCCCATTTTCCTGTGGCAATTGCATTTTGTTCCTGTTCAGCGGACATTTCAGCGATCTCCGGATTGATTAGGCCCTCTTTATACATGGTAGCCATCATTTCAATCAATTCCTTACGCTTCGCGCTCTTCTCACGATATGCACTTTTATACTTGCCATCCTCAGTATCATAATATACCAGCGTATCTCCCTTATATTGAGCGCCCAACATGCTTGCAATCCAAGACTGCGTATAATCGATATTCCAGTATGACTGCCAGGGAATAATACTGGGATCGTGTGCCTTGACAGTGCGCATAACTTTAAGCATTTCCTTAAATGTGGAAGGCACCTCCTGACCCGCTGCCCTCAGGACATCCATGTTTGCCCAATAGCTTTCACCGGAATAATCAATGGGCTGCACGCCGATAATGGCAAAGCGCTCACCCTTGGAATCGCAGATATAATCAAGGCTCGGATATTTCTTACGATATTCCTGCAGATTGGGCATATACTTGACATATTTGTTGAAATCGAGCAAAGCGCCGGTGGCTCCGTACTGGTTGACTACTGACGTAAACTATTTTCAATAGATTGCTTAACCATTGTCTTTATCATTCTAAATATCTTTAAATATGCGGACATTCACTTATCAAAATCGTACCCGCTTTAAAAATATATAGCCTCCCCATTCCCAATATATTTGACAAACGCTTAAACGCTTTGTACTTAGTTGTACTTCATATTCATATATCGGTGTATTCTTCTACAAGTTCATACTTAGCTTCATATTTCTCCCACATAGTTTCAACTTAGAAAAAGTTTTAGTTCCCGGCGATCTGTGTCATCAAATCA
>DOWI01000007.1 GCA_003519645.1 Oscillospiraceae bacterium | reverse complement strand
CCTTTCGTTGACAACAACGTTCGGCACTGATATGGACTCAACTTTATAGGCGAGGTTTGAGTTTACCATCCCAATCCCTCCTGCTTTTTCCATTCGATAAAAATGCCGGGAACATCCGGAGTCTGGTCGTTCTCCACTTTGACCTTCTGCTCATGGGAAACGGTACGCTGTCCTTCACCGGTTTCACCGAGGACAAGGACGCTATTGGTATCAGGCACAAGAATTTCGTTACCTTCCTTGTCGCGCTTGAACAGAGGATTCCCACGCTTGTCATGACCTACCCTTTCGACCATCGCCATGAAGATGTTGTAATCGGCCATATTGCCGCTCTTTTCCTCCGCGTCCTTCTGTACCTGTGTCTTTTTTTGAAGAATAAGGACAGAAGTCTGTGTCCCATTTCGAGGCTGAAATGTATCAACATTTAAGTCAATACTGGCTACAATGCGGTGATTCTGTATCAGCCACTCACGGATATATCCTAAACCGGGAGAACCAAGAATTGAATCCGGCAATACGATTCCCAGCCTTCCACCCGGCACCAGAAATTGTGTACAACGCTCAATGAACAGGATTTCCGGAGGAACAGAGGATTGAAGCCGGTCGGTCATTTTCCACACACCGGTTTTCTTTTCGCACTCCCAAATATGTGCCAGCGCGAACTGCTCAAGAATGCTCTTGTCTTTGATTGGGATTTTGCTGCCGAACGGCGGGTTTGTAACAATCACATCGAAATAGCCAATGGAGTTATGGTTGCGCAATGTATTCTTATTGATATGGAGAGCTTCTGCCAGTCTGGTACGGAATTCATCCGACCATTCGTGAGGAGGCAGGAGCGAGTTTGTTTGCAGAATATTACCGCTGCCGTCATTGTTCATAACCATGTTCATTTTGGTGGCCTTGACCAAATCCGGGTTTATATCAAATCCGAAGTAATTGGACGACGCCATTTCGGAAATCTTATCCTGAAATGTTCGTACTGTATCAGAATCCCAATCAGCGCGTTTAATACCAAGCGCATCGGAAAACTGCTTTTCAAGCTGGTCGATAACATGAGTCATCGCCGTTACAAGAAAACCGCCGGTGCCGCAGGAGCTGTCCAGCACTTTCTCGTCAATCTGCGGATTAATCATTTCGACGACCATCTTCATTACATTGCGTGGAGTAAAGAACTCACCGCGATCACCCCGAAGGTTGGCCCCTACTATTTCCTCATAGGCTTTGCCTTTGATATCAATTTTCGTATTTAGCAGGCTATAAGGTTGCAGTTCACTGACGATATAGGCGAGGCTGCGAGGACTGAGCTTGATTTCATCGTTAGCATCAAAAATTTTACCATGACGCTTTTTCACCCGCTCAAATATTTTCCCGATTCGCTTCTGTACGGTAAGCTGGCCGTCCGGATTGGAGCGCTCCTCTGAAGTGGTATAGAATTCCAGAGGATTTGGAATATGACGCTCATCCTCGATCTTGCAGAAGATAACCTTGAGTAGCTCAAAGAAAGCTGGTTGCTTTTGAAGACCGTCATTCACATAGATATGGTTATGGCAGGTTTTGAATACGAATAGCAGGTTGTCGTCATAAGCGTTTTTGAGACTCGTTCTGCTGGGTCGGTTTATTTCATCCAAATTGCCGTCAGCAGACGGAATGTCATTATACTCCATAAAGGTGATGTTGCCAAATTCATCTATACCCTTGCGAAACACAAACTTCTGGATACTGTTCGTCCACATTCCCCATTCACAGTTGGGGCAAACGGACATATAGGATTTAAGCTGGGCAATGCCATCCTTGGCGTTCCTGGCATCAACGGTTTCTTTTTTGCACTCGATAATGAGTTTAATAGTACCTTGTGTCTGCTCAGTAGCGTCTTTGTCCCAAACAACAATATCCGCACGAGGCTTATTGGAGCCAACCTGTAGCGTGAATTCAATCTTAATCTGGTCCGGAACATATTTATGTTCATTTATGAGCCTTTTTTCTATTGTCTGACGCACATATTCTTCCGGTGTATCATTACGGAATTTGCCGTCAATGTAATCACATATTTTACCATCTGGGATTACGATTACTTTTGTATCAGCCATAGTGCTTTCTCCCTTGCAAACTGAGAATCAGTATATTTTCCGAAATAGAAGCTGCACACTGAGGCGCAGCTTGTAAGATTTTGGCTTAGAGGCCCTCAAAAAGCTCGCTGAGAGTAACGCCAATCCCGTCAGCAATTTTCTTAATGTTTACAATTGCTATGTTCCGTCTGCCGGCTTCGACCGAGGCAAAATATGTCCTGTCCATACCAATACGAAGGGCGAACTTCTCCTGTGACAGTCCAGTTTTTTCCCTTCGCAGTTCTTGAATTCGTTTTCCTAAATCCGTAGTAATCATAAGGGCATACCTCCCACCAACACAAAGTAATTGTACTGGTACACGGCTTATAAAGCAACGGTTTATAAGCAACAATATGTATTTTTTCTTTTGCTAAGGTGATAGGTGCAGCAGGCATCATCCCAAAATTACCCCTTACAATCGTTAACAGGCGTTCAACGCCGG
>DOWI01000329.1 GCA_003519645.1 Oscillospiraceae bacterium | reverse complement strand
TGACATCGGAAGCGACAAGTTGGATGCCATACTAGAACAGCTAAAGGAATAGGGGGCGTTTGCATTGAGCGAACAACTCCTCTTATCGCCGAAGTACAAGGCCTTTCTTAAACACGATGCTTCAGTAGAGTTTCTGGAAGGCACAACCCTGGCCGGCAAAACCACGGTCGGGGTTTTTAAGTTTATGCTGCGGGTGGCACAAAGTTTNNCCAAGAAACTACACATCCTATCCGGCCTCGACCTCGGCACAATCGAAAAGAACATCATCAACAAGGATCTCGGGGTTCTGGATGTGTTCGGTCCTCTGGTGCAATATAACGCATCAGGAAGAGGGCAACACTCTTTGCCTCATATTGCCTACCAGGACAAGATTATCTATGTTTTTGGATACGACAATAAAGCACGTTGGAAAAAGGCCCTGGGCGGTCAATACGGCTGCTTGTACATTGACGAGATCAATATATCCGACATGGAGTATGTCCGTGAAGCGGCAATGCGCTGTGATTATCTAATTGCAACACTCAATCCGGACGATCCGGACCTGCCGGTATACGAGGAATACATAAATCATAGCAGACCACTTCCGGAATATAAGGATGACGCCCCGGAAGAACTGAATCAAATGCTTAATGANNGGGTGCATTGGTTCTTTTCTTTTGATCATAATCTGGGATTGACGCCCGAAAAGAAAGCACTGGCTATCGGAAATGTTCCAGAGGGTACCAAGCTGTATAAGAATAAGATTCTCGGCTTGCGCGGACGTGCGACAGGCTTGGTGTTTAATCTTGAAAGTCGAAATATCATTACACCGGCAAAGGCGAAGGANNACCACATACAGGTCCAGCCCGCTTTTGTTTTTTCCGGCATAACTGTAGACCGGAAAAAGATAACGCTTGAAGACCGGGTATACAACAACCGCGATTTAAAGGTTCCTCTGTCTCCGAGTGATATCCCGCCGTTACTGGTAAAGTTCCTTGAAGATTGCCGTTCCAAATGGGGGTTTACGAAAAACATCTTTATTGATTCAGCCGATCAGGCGACCATACTTGAATGCCAAAAGTATAAAAAGGCACACGGCTGCATTTATACATTTAATCCTGCATGGAAAAAAACAACGATAATCGATCGTATTAACTTGCAAGCCGGGTGGATGGCACATGAGGATTTTCTAGTCGTCGACACCTGCAAGGCAAGCATACGAGAGCTGAATACATATAGTTGGAAAGAGGATAAGGACGAGCCGGAGGACAGGAACGACCACACCATTAACGCCGACCAATACGGCTGGTTGCCGTTCCGGGATAAAATAGGTAAGCTGGGGGCTCCGAAAAACAATGAGGGGTGAAAACATTGCAGATAGACACGGTAATTGAGTACCTGAAAAAAGAGCTTAAATATGAAGATTTGCCGAGTGCGTATTACACTCACATAGCCGAGTGGGCTGCCTGGTGGAGGGGCTTTTATAAGCCATTCCATCAATTCGCTGAGCGAAGCTCTGATAACCGCATAATTAAACGTGACTTATATACGCTTAAAATGGCAAAAAAGATTTGTGAGGACTGGGCGGCTATAATGCTCAACGAAAAAACACAGATAATTATTGACGATAAAAAGAGCAGTGCATTTGTGCAAGGTGAAGATGGGCTTGGCGGAGCATTTGGCGACAATGATTTCTGGGAACAAGGCAATGCACTTGTTGAAAAGGCTTTTATGAGTGGCACCGGTGCATTTGTTCTCCGTGTCGATGGTATGAAGCTCATCGGCGAAAGAATTGTAAAGGACAAAGGTGCATCTATTCGCATCGAATATTTAACGGCAGATCATATTGTCCCGCTATCAATACGACAGGGTAAAATTACCGATGTTGCCTTTATCTCTGAGGTTCTTCAACGAGGAAAAAAGTATATCTACATAGAAACACATATACTCAATGACAGTAAGGAGTATGAAATAACTAATCGCTATTTCCGTGAGGAAGAGGGCTCACTGGTTCCTGAGCAGCTCCCCGAAGGAATAATAGAATCCTTCGTAACTGGTGCAGACATACCGCTGTTTTCCATTATATCGCCAAACATAGTAAACAATATTGACGGCTCGAACGGCTTAGGTATTTCAATTTTTGCGAATGCAATAGACAATCTGAAGGGTGTCGACCTGGCATACAATAATTTCAACCGCGATCTAAAGCTGGGCGGGAAAAAAGTTTTTCTTAACAAATCTCTTGTACAATACGATGAGACCGGGAACGCAATTACGCCTGACGATGTGGCTCAACAGCTGTTCGTCCAGGTGGGAGAGGACAGTATGGCCGAAAACGGCAATAAGCAGATACATGAGTTTAACCCTGCGTTGCGAATAAACGAAAACAAAGACGCTATACAGGCTCAGCTCGACTACCTGTCTTTTAAATGCGGGCTGGGAACAAAGCACTATCAGTTTAATGCAGGCAGCGTGGTCACCGCAACACAGTACATGGGCGACAAACAGGAGCTTATTCAGAATGCTGCAAAGCATTATATTGTTATTGAGCGAGCGCTGATAACACTTGTCCGTGCTATTCTATGGGTTGGCAGCGAAGTTATCGGAGTGTCGGTTGATCCGGATACGCAGATGACGGTAAATTTCGAGGATAGCTATATCATTGACAAAGAATCGGAGCGCCAGCGGGATCTACAAGAAATCCGAGACGGATTAATGCAGCCCTGGGAATATCGGGTTAAATGGCGCGGTGAGGATGAGGCAAAAGCCAAAAAGATGGTTGGCGCTGAAGTTACCGATGATGAATTAATGGGCTTTGGCGGTGGTGAATAGTGCTCAAACCGAAATACATCGAGCAGCTTCCGCAGCGGATGATCGATCTGTATGCGGAGGTGGAACATGATATCATATCCGATATGGCACGCCGCTTGTCCCAAATGGATTTTATACCATCTGCTTACTGGCAATATCAGAAGCTGATAGAAATGGGGAACTTCCATAGCTATATCATGGAGGCGTTGTCCTCCCGCACAGGCCTGGCACGGCGGGAGATTGAACGCCTGATGGAGGAAGCGGGTGTAAAGGCGATTTCATTTGATACCGCCATATACAATCGCGCCGGGCTAAAACCACCGCCGTTGGCCGCCTCTCCCGCCATGCAAGCTGTACTGCAATCAGGCATGGACAACACATTTGGGCTGTTTCAGAATCTATCCCGCACCACGGCGAACACCGCCACAAAGCAGTTTGAGGGCGCGCTTGACCGGGCGTGGTTGCAAATCACTTCCGGCGCATTTTCTCATACAGAGTCCGTCCGGATGGCAGTAAAGGATTTAGCATCTAAGGGAGTTGCATCTATTACTTACCCAACCGGCCATACCGACTATTTGGAAGTGGCCGTGCGCCGGGCGGTGGTGACGGGCGTAAATCAGACCTCATTAAAAATGCAGGACACCCTTGCGGATGAGATGGGCTGTGACCTCGTGGAAACCTCTGCGCACGCAGGCGCCCGTCCATCCCATGCGGAATGGCAGGGCCGGATATTCAGCCGGTCCGGTACGCATCCCAAATACCCCGACTTCCGCCAGTCCACGGGATATGGCACCGGGGAAGGGCTTGGAGGGTGGAATTGCAGACATAGCTATTTTCCTTATTTCGAGGGCATGGCGCCGGTGTATTCATCGGACGATCTGGAGGATATGAACGCCAAAAAGTACGAGTATAACGGTGAAAAACTGACCGAATACGAAGCTACGCAAAAGCAGCGGTACATCGAGCGCCAGATTCGGCGCTGGAAACGCGAATACAAGGTGATGGAAGCCGCGGGACAGCCTACGAACGAAGCCGCAGCGAAGTTGTCCAAGTGGAATGGGACTCAGAAAGATTTCATTGAGCAAACCGGATTGAAGCAGCAGCATGAGCGGGAGGGAGTTGAGGGGTTTGGAAAAGGGCAGGCGATAAAGGCAAGAGCGCAAGCGGCAAGGCTTGAAAAAATGCAAAGAGAAGCGTATAATGAGAAGCAGGCAGAAGTGCGGAAACTGATTCGTTCCGACGCACTCCCCAAGGCTTTGAATGTCGGTAGCCAGAATAAGCATATCCCGGGTAGCAAAGGCTATATCCTGGGGCGCAGTTACATTTACGGCGATTTGGATACAGCGCAGGAACTGGTGGATCGTTACCACGGCACCGGCGAGGCACGCCTTACCCGAAAAGGAGACTGGACGAATAAGGAGTACATTTTAACCGGCGGTGTTTTAGGGGTTGTTGTTGATCCCGACACATTAAGCGAAACAGCAACAAAAGCGGGATTAATACACTACGGCAAGAAAGGCACGCATATTGTACCAACGAAGGAGGCGAGGCCGGATGACACTTAAAGAGGCGGAAGGTCGAAAGGTAAAAGTACTTTTTACTGATGGGCAGACCATGACGGGTCACGTTGTATGCTACACTTCTGCGCTAGACAATGAGCCTGACCCGGCAAGTATCACTATCGGACACACTGAGCTCTATGAAACAGAGATAGAAAAAATCGAATTGATTTAGAGGAATGAAAACTTATGGATAATTTTGAAGCTATTTATAAGATTTTAAAAACTCTTGAAGCTGCTATGGATATACCCGATTTCGACATAAGCCAAATTGACAGCGACAAGCTGAAAATAAGCCGATACAGATGGGCGAGGTATATTGAAATGATGGCAGATGTGGGATACATAACCGGCATTCGTGTGTATCGTGACATATGCGGTGAGCTGCAAATTGAAAATGAGGATATCAGGATAACCCTTAAAGGGCTTGAATATCTTCAAGAAAACACCTTTATGCAAAAGCTTTACCGAACAGCAAAAGGGATAAAAGAAGTAATCCCCGGCATTTAACCACCCTCATTCGTGAAGGTGGTTTTTTCATGCTTAATTTTATTAACTGAGCTCACCATTATGGTGGGCTTTTGTTATACCATTTTGCCTACCATGCCGGCGTTTAACTGCATGGACGCCCCAGCGCAGAGTGGCTGCGGATTTACAAATTAAATCACGGGCGGGAAAGGAATAGTATGGACTTTCTAAAGAAAATTATTGGCGACAAAGCACTCACCTTTGCAGAATTTGAAACGGCACTCAAGGACAACAAGGAAGTAAAACTTGCTAACCTTGCAACCGGACAGTACGTGGACAAAGACAAGCTGGACACCAAAATCACCGAGCTATCTACAGCCAACCAAACAATTAAGGATCTGCAAGATGCGGTGAAAAAGTTTGACGGTGTGGATATAGAGAAGCTTAAAGGTGATTTGCTTGCTCTGCAATCCAAGTACGACACCGACACGGCGGCACTGAAAAAGGATTTTGTGCTTGATCGTGCTCTTTTGGACGCAAAAGCTAAAAATCCCAAGCTTGCTAAAGCTGCGCTTAACCTGGAAAAGATTAAGCTTGACGGTGATACCGTACTGGGTTTGGAAGAACAGCTTACTGCGCTTAAAGCAAGTGACCCGTATCTTTTCGACATTGAAGAGTCCTCTAATGGCGATGACGGCGATGACGGGGATGGCAGTAACAACGATTCGAGCGTACGCTTAAAAAGCGGAGGCTCACACGGAAAAAGTAATCCTGATTATGACAAAATGTCTGATGAGGATTACTACAAAACAATTTTCAAGAAAAAGGAGTAATTGATTTATGGCAAACAGTTTTATAACAATTAAAGAAATAGCGAGACAGCTGCTTCCAAGGCTTATCGAGAACCTTGTGTTTCCGAACCTTGTACACAAGGATTATAGCAACACCTTTGTCAACGGTAAAGGTGCTACTATTCANNTAAAGCCCGTAATTCTCGAAGCGGTAGACTTTGATGAAACAACTGGTACATCCGCGCAGGATGTAAAGGAACAATCGGTCGAGGTGACGCTCGACAAACTATCAACTGTTGACGTCGAATTCGGAGCGATAGAGAGAGCTACCAATGTGGATGACCTTAACCGGTTATTCCTGGAGCCGGCTGCTGTCGCCCTGGCACAAAAGATTAACTCTGACGGGCTGACGCTGTATAAAGATGTTCCTTACATCGCCGGTACAGCAGGAAGGACCCCGAGCGCGTTATCCGACCT
>DOWI01000121.1 GCA_003519645.1 Oscillospiraceae bacterium | reverse complement strand
CTGTTTTGACACGTCTTGTCCGTGTCAAAGCCATATAGCTACATCAGCATTGATATGCTGATGTAGCTATGCTGTGGGAGGAAATAGCTTTAGCTTAAGCGTTCTTATCGCTCATGCCGCTGGGCACCTACTTTCGGACGCCCGAAAGTAGGCAAAGACCGTCGGGGAGGCGTTTCGATTCGCCTCCCCAAACCCCTCCAACAAAAAATCCGTAGATTGTGATAATAGATGAGACACAAATTCTATCAAAGCGAATAGAGGGGATGATACTTTTTTAAGAGTGGTAGGGCAAGTGATGCAGTAGAAAGAACTTTCGGTGCGTCTTGAGATGCTTGCCATTAATAGCCCCTAATAGGTGCCTGTGCAAATCCCCGGCTAAGCCGGTGGTGTTGACTATAAAATTGAGGAGGGCTACCCTTGTTTAATCGTCCCTATATAAAAGAGCTTGCAAAATATAGAATGTCCGGGCGAATGGGGAATGCCATAATCGTTGCCCTGTTGGTTACCATTCTCGGCGGACAGGCTTCGAGTGGATTTACATTCCGTTTCAATCAAATCAACCAGAATGGTCATAATATTCTTATGACATTTTTCCCGCTCTTTGCTTTTTTGGGTTTTTTTGCAATCGCTTATTCCATTCTCGTTGGAAACGTCATAAGCATCGGCACAAAAGGCTGGTTCCTGCGTTACTGGCGGGGAGAGAATGTACCTGTCGGTGAGATGTTTGTGGGGTTTAAGCATTATTCTGCTTTTGTGACCACCGGATTATTAAAAGGCGTTTATATATTTTTATGGTCTTTGCTGTTTGTAATTCCGGGTATTGTAATGGGCTATGCTTACAGCATGACCGAATATATCTTATGCGAATATCCGCATTTGTCGGCTTCACAGGCCATAGATATAAGCAGGCGCATGACCTACGGCCACAAGGCTGATCTGTTTGTGTTTGACCTGAGCTATATCGGGTGGTGGATGCTGACCGCCATGACCTTTGGAATTCTAGGAATCGTATATGTAACGCCGTATTATAACACCGCTCATGCCGGAGTATATGAGACGCTGAAACATCAAGCACTACAGCGCGGCGTTCTGCGTCCAGAAGACTTTGGTATGATGGCGCCGCCTCCCGCTCCCCCGTATAATCAGGGCGGCTATCAGCAGTATTGATGCTTTGAAACGCCGAGGGTCGGTTTGGTTCCGCGTGGCAAAATTCGTTGCATTTTCAGTTACTCAGCGATATAATGGGTTGTATAAACGATGAAAGAGTGACTGATAATGGTTAAGATGACTGTTAAAATTGACACGGTACTTGATGCCAAACAATTTGTAAATATTTGCAACTTGGCGGATTTCGATATTGATTTGATTTCAGGACGTTATGTGATTGATGCTAAATCAATTATGGGTATTTTTAGCCTGGATCTTTCAAAACCACTTGAGCTTCAGGCCGACTGCGGTGAGGACGAAACGCTTTTAAAGAAGCTGGAAACGTTTGTTGTACGGGATTTTTAACGACGGCTGTATAATATGGGCTTGGGAGTGGGCTCTGCTCTTACTGTGTTTCTCAATTGTTCGATAAAAAGGGGCTGGCGCAAAAATCAACCTGAAGCCTACAAAAAAGAACCCCGTCGGTGATAGCACCGACGNNGACGGGGTTCGGGGTTTCATCTTGCCCCGCCAAGCCGTATTGCAGCAAGGATAACCTGCTACTAGAGTCAGCAGGTGGGCGCCGCCCAAAGCTTTCACGCTCCCTTCTTCCCGCAAAGCGGGGAGGTCTGCAATCTGGCTTTGGAGCTAAGCTCCCTAATTTATCATGTAGTAGGGTTATTGTGCTGCGGTCCGCGTACAAGGCAGGGTTATATTATAAACTTTTGGGTTTAATCCCGCAGCTTTGTGCGGGAAAGTTCATTCCTGAGGTTGGTCTTCTACCTCTTCAATTTCATAAAGGTCAGAAAGACGTTCCTCAAAAATTTCCGCAATTTCATCAAAAAGCGTTTCGTCTTCAATGGCGACGAGGGTATCCTCGCCGTTATCCTCCTGAACCTCCAGAATAATCAGCTCTCCGTCGTCATCCAGGTTTTCGGCAGGGTTATCGTATATCGGGAGCAGTGCTACATAGCGTCCGTCGTCAGTTTCAATTGCATCAAGCAATTCAAACTGATGCTCATTGCCGTCATCATCCAGCACGGTCACAATACCGGACTCGTAATCGTCAGCCATTGTTGCTACATCCTTTCTTATCCGCCTTCGTTATTAAAAGCGGGCGGTCAACCTCGGTTTGGTCTACGCCTTGGGTGACACCAATATCATTCTATCTTAACTAAAAAGATTCGTCAAGATGATTATGCGATATGGTAAAATATTATCAAGGGGATATTATAATATACGCCAAAACAGGAAATAATGCGTCAAAATATATAATAAAATTATTGTTGGTGGAAATAACATTGACANNAATACCGAAACTGTGGTATATTATACATGCAATAAGAGATATAGATATAATGAGATATAACCTTGTAAGGTTTCCTGCCATCAATTAAATATTTCTGATCCCCTGCGTTGGCGCAGGGGATTTGTTTTGCAGGCTTTAGCCTGTTTTGACACGGCTTGTCCGTGTCAAAACCATATTAAACACATCATCATTGATATGCTGATGTAGCCATGCCTTCTTTTCGCTTGTGCCAGCGGTTGCAAAGACCGTNNAGTGCCGGAGGGAGTGGTTAGAAAATCACTAGTAAAAAACATCTCCCTCAGTTGCCACGGGCGACAGCACCCTCTAAGAGGGAGCCGGGATAAGTATCTACATTTATTACTTGTTGCACATTTTGCGTTATCAAGATATTATATACTTATAACGTTATATCAAAGGAGGAGTGCTGTTGCATATGGAAAAGACAAATCGAATCAAAGAGCTACGGAAACAGGCAATGGCGCTGCCCCAGCTTCCCGGCGTCTATATTATGAAAGATTCTCAGAATACCATTATTTACATCGGCAAGGCAAAGGCTCTGAAAAATCGCGTCAGCCAGTATTTTGGTTCGGATACCGGACATACCGAAAAGGTTCGGCGGATGGTATCCAAGGTTGACCGCTTTGAATATATTGTTACCGACAACGAGTTTGAGGCTTTGGTGCTGGAATGCTCGCTTATCAAGCAGTACAGCCCCAAATATAATATTCTGCTTAAGGATGACAAGGGCTACCGCTATATCCGAATATCACCGCCGCCCTATTCAAGAATTTCAGTCGCCCTGCAAAAGCCGGATGACGGGGCACGCTATCTCGGCCCGTATATCAGCGGGTTTGTGGTCAAAGAAGCGGTGGATGAGGTGAACCGGGTTTTTCAGCTTCCCACCTGCAACCGCGTATTCGGCAAAGGCAAAAGGGAACGTCCCTGCTTGAATCATTACATCGATCAGTGCTGTGCGCCTTGCAATGGTTATATATCCAAAGAGGATTATGACGAGCGAATTGAGCAGGCAATTGAATTCCTGACCCAGGGAGGCACAAAGCTGCTTACCTTACTGGAAAGACGCATGAATCAAGCGGCTGAAAATCTGGAGTTTGAAAAAGCGGCTCGGCTTCGTGATCGTATTGCTGCAATACGGAGATTGGGGCAAAAGCAAAAGGTGGTTCGTTCCCGCATAGCGGAGCAGGATGTAATCGCTCTGGCAAGAGGGGAAAAGGGCGTTTTCTTTGAGGTATTCCGGTTTAAAAAAGGCAAGCTATATGACCGCGAGGACTTTGTAGTGGAGGAGGGCGGCGATCTGCCCCCGGTTCGGTCGGAATTTTTGCAGCGTTATTATTCGATACGAGATTATGTGCCGCCACAGGTAACCCTTGACGGTGAAATCGAGGATCAAGAGCTGACCGAACAATGGCTGAGCGAGAAGGCGGGGCGCAGGGTTTATATAGTACAGCCCCAAAAGGGCGAACAGGCGCAGCTTGTTGAAATGTGCCGTGGGAACGCCGCCGAGCGTGCCGCACAGCAGGTGGGGATTGCCGGACGAGACGCCGCGGCACTGGACGAGCTGGCGCGGCTTCTGGGACTTTCGCAACCCCCGAGGGTGATTGAAAGCTATGATGTCTCCAACACCGGTGGCAGCGACAATGTTGCGGGCATGGTGGTGTTTGAAAACGGCCAGCCGCTGAAGTCTTCCTACCGCCGCTTTAAGATAAAAACAGTAGTTGGGCAGGATGATTATGGTTCGATGCGTGAGGTGCTGACCCGCCGTCTTGCGGAATATGAGGAACATAAGGGTGAGGACAACGGCTTTGGACGGCTGCCCGATTTAATCCTGCTGGACGGAGGCAGAGGACATGTTGCCGCTGTCCGCCCGATTCTGGAAGCCGGAGGATACAACGTTCCGGTTTTTGGCATGGTAAAGGACAGCCGTCACAGGACAAGAGCCATTTCTGGGGAAGGCGGAGAAATCGCCATTAATGGCAGGCGTTCAGCGTTTACCCTTGTTTCGTCCATTCAGGAGGAGGTACACCGTTATGCGATTGCCTATCATCGTCAGCGGCGGGCAAAGAGGGGTATCGGAACGGTTCTGACGCAAATCAAGGGTGTGGGCAAGGTAAGAGCCGAAGCACTGCTTCGTCATTTCGGTTCGGTCAAAGCCATTCGCTCGGCCAGCGCGGATGAAATCACGGCTGTTAAAGGCGTATCACGCCCGGCTGCAGACGCAATTCGCAAATATTTTGATGAAAACAAATAATGCAGGAGCTCATTTTAAGCTCCTGCATTATTGTCTTAATCATAGGTAAAAAATCTCTTCTATGTGACTTAAGTCACAGCATGATATAAAATAATGGAATATAATCGGAATATAATAGAATGAAGTGTTATGGTTCGTATCATATTTCTGGTTGTTGTGTTGAATAGAGAGACGAAAGGTGGTCCTATCATGTCCATATTTTTTGATGAAAGAAAGGTTTATAGAAATCTTGTGAACGGGGAATGGGTATTATCCGGCTCGGGGAGAACCATCGACATTATTTCTCCGGTTGACGGGTCCCTTGTCGGATCGGTTCAGGCGGTCACAAGGCAAGAGGTAGACAGAACCATTGAGGTATCCAAAAGCAATTTGAGCGAATGGGCGGAAATACCGATTTATGAAAAGGCGAATATCCTTTATAAGGCAGCGGCGTTGCTTGAGGAACGGGCGGATGAAATATCCGATGTACTTGTGATGGAAATCGCCAAAGATAAAAAATCGGCTGTGTCGGAAATTAAAAGAACGTCCGATTTTCTGCGGTTTACGGCCGACACAGGCAAAAGCATGGAGGGGCTTGCCATCGGAGGAGAAAACTTTCCTGGCGGCTCGCGAAACAAAATCTCATTTGTAAGAAAAGTGCCGCTGGGCACAGTCCTTGCAATATCGCCCTTTAATTATCCCGTCAATCTTTCTGCTTCTAAAATCGGACCGGCTTTGATGGGAGGGAACTCTGTGATTTTAAAGCCAGCGACGCAGGGAGCAGTCAGCGCACTGCATTTGGTAAAAGCCATAAATGATGCCGGGCTGCCAAAGGGAATCCTGAATACTGTAACCGGAAGGGGAAGTGAAATCGGGGATTATATTGTAGAGCATGAGGGCATCAACTTCGTGAATTTTACCGGAAGTACCGAGGTGGGAAAACATATATCCGACCTGGTTTGCATGACTCCGCTGATGTTGGAGCTAGGCGGAAAGGACGCCGCCATTGTTTTGGCGGATGCCGACATGGAATTTGCGGCCGACAATATTGTAGACGGGGCGTTTGCATTTTCGGGNNGCTGTACTGCGGTCAAGAGGATCCTCACCACGGATGAGGTTGCAGACAGATTGATTCCGATGTTGCGGGAGAGGATTGAGAAGCTGAAAGTCGGCGATCCCAGGGTGAATGCCGTAATTGTACCTTTGATTGACGGCAAATCGGCAGACTATGCCCAATACCTAATTGAGGATGCCATAAGCAAGGGGGCAAAGCTGATTACCGGAAACAGGAGAGCCGGCAATTTGATTGATCCCACGCTGCTTGATTGTGTAACAGTTGATATGGAAATTGCATGGAAGGAGCCCTTTGCGCCATTACTTCCGGTACTGCGTGTCAGAGATATTGACCAGGCGATCGAAGTTGCGAATAAATCCGAATACGGTCTGCAATCGTCGGTATTTACAAACAGCATCAACCATGCTTTCTATATTGCCGACAGGCTGGAGGTGGGTACGGTGCAGATTAACAACAAGACCGAGCGCGGACCCGATCATTTTCCTTTTCTCGGCATAAAGGCTTCGGGAATGGGAACACAGGGAATACGGTACTCAATTGACGCAATGACACGTCCCAAAGCCATCACCATCAACTTAAAATCATGATGAATCTATGGCTTCACAAAATCAAAACCACGCATTGGACGCGTGGTTTTGATTTTGTATGAATGATTCAGTGTGAAAGTTAGTTTTTATGGATGTTTCGGAAGCTGCTGACTGTATCCCAGATGCAGGATGTCAGGATAAAAATCATGATACCCCAAATGCTCCATCGCCATATTTTTGCAAAGACATCCTGGGATAGATCCACTGTTTTCATAAAAGTGATTTTAAATGCGTTGCTAAAAATCCTGCTGTTAAACAGAATTGAACCCGCCAATGCAGCAATGCAGAAATTGTGCACAGTTTTGACTGCCGCCAACGTTACATTCCATTTGCCAAAAACCAGCATCAACACTGCGGATGAAATTCCGATGGCCGATGTTAGCAGAATAAAAGGAATATAATTGGCAAGTATGTCAACATTAAACAGAGGTTCTATAACCCAAAGACCATTCGATTTTGAATACCATGCAAAAAGCTCCGGAAAAAAGCAAATGATTCCGGTAAAAACGACTGTAAAAAAAATTAATATAACCGAATCTGCCTTTGAAATCTGATTGGTTCGAGGTTGCTGCGGCTCTAAAAGGNNCACTTTATTTTATGTGCAGCACCGGATCGTTCTAAAATTACAAAAATTACGGTTACCCATGCAAACACCTGAAATGCCGCCTCAATTGCAATCACGATGGTTTGTATTAAAACATGCAGCAGTACCTCCCCTGGGGACTTGAGGGAGGAATCGGTGGCTGCAATTACAAAGGCTGCAATCGGAACACAGCTTGCCACAATAATGTACACCAGCTTCAGAACAAAGCAGTAATTGCCGTATAACGAGGGGCCGATTAAATATCGCTTGCCTTCGCGGTATTTACCTGCCAAATCGACTGGATTGCCTAACTGGTACAAAACCTTTTCAATATCATTATCGGTGTAATCCTCAGGCAGCATATCCAAAATGTTGGATCGAAGTTCCTTTTCAACCTCGGTTACAGATGTTTCCGGCAGATGTTTTGTGACGGTGTAGATATACTTATCAATCAAAGTCATTGCTCCGCTCCTCCAATCAAATTCATCATGTTATCAACCTGCAGCTGCCAACTTGCTTTGAGGCTGTGATATAGTTTTTTTCCGGTTTCGCTGAGGGAATAGTATTTTCGCGGGCGGCTTTCCGATGTGTCCCATTCACTTTCAAGAATGTTTTGCTTTTCCAGCCTGCGAAGTAATGGGTAAAGGGTTCCTGCTTCGATATCCACCTGTTTGTCAATCAGGGTTTGCAACAGGGAATATCCATATTGGGGAGATTCAAGCTGGCTTAAAATAGCCAGTGTTAAAACACCTCTTTTTAATTCCACCTCAAAAATAGAGATTAATTCTTCAAATTCAGACAATGCCATCACCTCTGTTCCTATTATATTGTATGACGCACACTATTGTCAATACTAAATTAATAAAATATAACAATATAATCTAAAATAAGCTGTAGGGAATTGACCCCACAGCTTATAAGACAATTATATTATACCAAGTCAAGCCCGTCCGCGTCACTGTCGGGCTATCTTTAATGTTCGCAAGAATACTTTTTGCTGATCCGTGATCCGGTAGCTTTCAATCGCTTTCTGTATGGTCTTATTATGCGTCCAAGCCCCCAAACATCCAAGCTGAATGTAGGGAAGTGCCGTGTCGTATTGCTTGGCAAGCGCCGTGGCGAAGTACCATGCGATCATCATGTTGACATAGTATTCCTGTGATTTTACTCCGGCGACAAGCGCCAAATACTCGGGTTTAAACTGCTCGTCCAAATAAAAGCACATCAGCATTTTGATCCCAAATCGAATGGTGTATGTATGGTCAGATTGCAGCCATTCCCTGATCTTTTCCAGCAGTTCCGGCAAATGTTTTTTAAATACCTTGGGGCGCATTAGGTCACAGGTAGCCCAGTTGTTCACATAGGGGAGAAAGGCGTCCAGCGCAGAGATCACCCCATCGTAGTCCCTAATCGTTTCGATCAAAAAGCCATGCAGGTTGTTTTCCTCGTAATATCTATGCGGAAGGGTTTTCAGGAAATCGATATCGGGATTTTTGGCATACTCCCTTGCCAGCTTGCGCAGCTCAGGCGTCCGCACACCAATTACCGTCTCCGAATCCACCGTCGGCATCAGCCTGCACTGGAAGTCTCGATATTTCAAATCCTGCAATTCAAATAAGCGTTTTTGTAATTCTTCTTTCAGATTGTGCATATGTACCACCTTTTACAGGTTACCTCACGTGTTATGGCTTTAAATATTCCACAATATTGCCATAGCTAACAGCCTCGATCAGCCGACCGGCCATTTCCATGTCATTCGGCATTTCCCCGGCTTCAATCCATCCCCCGACAAGATTACACAGGATACGGCGGAAATAATCATGACGGGCATAGGATAGAAAGCTGCGGGAATCGGTCAGCATACCGATGAAATTTCCCAGAAGCGACTGCTCCGCCAGGTTCTTTAACTGCACCTCCATACCGGTTTTGGTATCGTTAAACCACCAGGCTGACCCATGCTGAAGCTTGCCGGGACAATCCTTTTGGAAGCAGCCCATAATGCTGGTTAACATGGTGTTGTCGTTTGGATTGAGGGAATAGAGTACAGTTTTTGGGAGATTACCGTCACGGTTCAAGCTGTCCAGGAACCCTGCGATGCGACTTGGATCTCCGGCGTGGCCGATGGCATCATATCCGGTATCGGGGCCTATTTTAGCAAACATAGAGCTGTTATTATTTCGCAGCGCACCATAGTGCAGCTGCATATTCCAGCTGCGGCGAGCGTATTCCCGCCCTAAGCGTTTCAGCACCTCAAACTGATAAGCCTCTGCCATTTCAGGGGATACAGCGTTTCCAGCCAATGCAGCAGAAAGCGCTTNNTCGGATACCCGACAGCCCGCCGCTTCGAATACGTCAAGCCTTTTCTTTAAGGCTTCAAGCAGACTGCTCATATCGGTTATTGGAGTGCCGGCGATATCTGCCAAACCAGCGATGTATTCCCGAAATCCTTCCTTGTGGATGTTGACCGCCTTGTCCGGTCTCCAGCCCGGAAGGACTTTCGTTTCAAATCCGGCATCCCCACGTATCTCCTTATGGGCTGCCAGATCGTCGCAAGGATCATCGGTTGTGCAAATCATCTCAACCCGGGACTTCCGAATAATATCCCTGACACGGAGCGTTTTTAATGTTTCATTGCAAAGATCAAATACCTGATCAGCAGTTGTTTCATTCAGTACACCTTGGTATCCGAAATATTGTCGCAGCTCCATGTGCGCCCAGTGGTAGATGGGGTTTCCAACCGCTTTGGGCAGGCAGGCAGCAAAAGCTCTGAATTTATCTCGGTCATCAGCATTACCGGTAACCAGCATCTCGTCCACACCATTTGCCCGCATTAGCCGCCATTTGTAATGATCGCCGCCAAGCCAAGCCTCGGTGATGGAACGGAATTGATAGTCTTTGGCAATTTCATTCGGATTGATATGACAATGGTAGTCGATAATCGGCAGATTCTTCGCATATGTGTCGTACAACAGTTGGGACATTTGGTTGTTTAACAGAAAATCCTTGTCCATAAATGCCTTCATTTTCATCTCTCCATATGTAATTAGTTATAAAAAATTGAAAACATCTTGAGTGAAATCAAGATGCCCCTTACCGTTTATATCCACCTCGTCAAAGTGACAAATTACGAATAATGTAACACAAAATGTCAGTTATTGCAATATGAATTATTGACACAACCCTATTATATATAGATGTTATTGGATTATGTAAACAGGGCATTTAGCAGAGCAAAAGACTTAGGTGTAAAAAAGGTGGTTTTCGGCAGTTCGGGTGCTAGAAGTGTACCTGAAGGATTTGATAAGAAAAAGACATATGAGCAGATTGTATTTTTTATAAATGCTATTGTGCCGATTGCCAAACAATATGGAATTATCATTGTTTTAGAGCCTTTGTGTGTAAACGAATGTAACATAATAAATACGGTTGCAGAAGGTCTTGAGTTGGTCAAACAAATCAATCATGAAAACTTTAAATTGCTTGCCGACTTTTATCACATGGCCGTACAAAATGAAGATTTTGGTATCATCAAAGATTCCATAAAATATTTGCATCATGTCCATATAGCAAGCTTCGATAGGATAGAACCTACACCTGACAATAAAGGTGAATTTGCTAAAATATTTGGGGTATTAAGGGCGGCAGGCTATGATGGAACAGTTAGCGTTGAATCAAAAGATGAGCACACCAAAACAGGGTTGGAAATCTTACAAAGCATGAAATAATTTTATATGAAAAGCGCCTGATTGTTAATTGGGCTTAAATAAATATATAAAGGTTTATGTCTGTTGTATTTCCTCTAATCCCATTCTGTTCTTTATCTTGATTTTTCTTTGCCCAATCAACTCAATCAGTCCGCCACCCTGAAAGGCTGTCAGCTTTCTGCTCAGGGTTTCTTGGCTCATCCCAAGATGGGACGCAAAATCTCCCTTTGTCATATTGAGAACAATTTCTTTTTTACCTTCTGACAAGGATAGCAATGCCTGCGCCAGACGCTGCTCTACAGTGTTAAGATTGATTGACTCAATCAGGGTTTCGGCTTTTTCAAGGCGGCGACTAAGCTCATCCATAACTTTAAAGGCGATCGAGCTGTACTTTGCCATCAGCTCCTTAAGTCTTGCCCCTTCAATGATGCACATGGTTGAGGTTTCTAATACTTGGGCGTTATCGGCAAAAGGAAGTGAACGAAACAACGAGAGTTCCCCCATGAATTCCCCCGGCCCAATCATCCGGATTACCTGCTCCTTGCCGCTTGCGCCCAGCCTTGTAATCTTTACCCTGCCGGTATGCAAGACAAACAGCGTTCCATGTTTGTCGCCCGACATGTATACCATTTCTCCCTTTTCAAAGGTCTTTGCCTTTGTGATGTGGGCAACTTCCAACATTTCCTCATCGGTTAAACTATTGAATATGGGAACGCTTTTTATGCAGCTATCATGACTGTTGTGATGATGGCAACAACCCATGAGTATACCTCCTCATTATGATTGTGAATCTCTGTCAATTTTCCAATTCGCACAATAAGAGCAAACCAAAAAAGCGTGGTGCTGCTCAGCAGCAGGAGGG
>DOWI01000193.1 GCA_003519645.1 Oscillospiraceae bacterium | reverse complement strand
ACCGCTTAAAAACCGCCCAAACATCGCTTATCCCTTTGCGATAAGGATGAGAACCCAATTAAGTACCACAAAAATCATCGCGATCAAGAAACTTGAAGCCTCGGTTTGGTTCTTCTTCAGGCGCAGCTTGGCCACATAGTAAATAAATACGGGGATCAGCGCGGTAATAAATGCAACCCACTTTCCGATCGTCTTAACGTTGCCTCCGACGCTCCAGTGGTAAGCAATCCTGGCTGGCAGGCTTGGATAGATTAGAATCGTCGCAATGAATGACAACGCAGATACGGCAATGATAATCAGGTCAAATCGCACGCGTTTTTTCGCTTGTTCCATTGTTTTTCGCCCTCCATTTGTACGCTGCGCTATTGTTCTCTTTTTCCATGCGCAAGCGCATTACTGACCGCACTCTTAATGACTTGGCTGGAAGAAGTTGCTCCGGACACAGCATCTACGTCATAGGTGTTCATTCTAATCATATCTTCGGTTATTCGTTCAGCCTTTTTTCCCATTCCATTGTCATGCTTCAGAATATCAATTCCGGTAATCTTATGATTAGTTGCCTCAACCTCTAATACTACTTTTACGAGAGCGGTTTCCGCTTCCCCGTGATAAATGCCGTCTTCTAATACATTCAAATCGGTTTTATAAAACTCCAGGCTTTCCAAATCGCGTTCCATCTGAGTGTACATGGACAGATACATGGACAGCATAGCAGTAATAATTAATCCTGCGATAACAAGCGTGATTTTAGTCTTCCGTTTCATTGGAGCTAACCTGCTTTTTCTCCCGATAGAACCCCTTAAATAATCTTCGGGTACCTTCTCTGCGATGCAGTATTGACGTATGCCGTCATATTTGTTTTTTGCAGTTTCTTCATGCTCATAGAGGTTTACATACATACGAATTTTCCCTTTTCATGATAGCAGCCCAATTAATATAGGTTCCTGGCTTTTCAGATTTCATTTTATTCATACACCTTTTTAAAATGAACGCTCCCTTTTGCTTTATAACCCGTAATGCCAAAGGTATAAGTACCGGCCGTTTTAATGGTAAGCATCAAATTGCGAGTTTGCACATTATCGACTTGATATGCAATTGTGCCATTTTCATTGGCCACTTTAATATCCACATCGCCTTTTTTAATATCAATGGCAACTGCAACAGAATCACCGGCCAATATAGGCATATCGCCACTAATTGTGGTATTCAAGAGATCAAAATCTGCCAAAAACTGATTATCATTGCCGGTTTTACTTCCGGAAAATATTTGATTATTAGCACAACCGACAAGGAAAAGGGTCAAAGCACTCAAAACTACAATTGACAAAAATAGACCAGGATTAGTTTTTATCATCAGAAACGCCTCCGCATTCAGAAAATTAGCGGCGCAATCGCAGCCTCATTTTAGCAGTCCGCTTACTGCGCCAGATTCATCGTCTTGATATTTTGTTCCAGCTTAATAAGTCCCTGGTAAACGCTATTTACTAGTTCAGCGTCAAATCCGGCAAATAGCTTCTCAAGAAACTCAATTTCCCGTTTGTCCCGCTTCTTAAAATACTCGATAGATTTTGTGGTGAGTTCAATCCGCAGCGCCCTGGCGTCGTTTTGGTCCTTGGATAGGATCACAAACCCAGTTTCATGTAAGACGGCTGCAATGCGTTTCGCATTCTGGCGCGAGTATCCGATCAGATTTGCCACTTCGCTTAGAGTTGGTGGCTGTGCGAAAGTTGAGACCCCAAGGACAAAAAGCCATTGTTTAGTTGTAATATTCTTATCAAATTTATCCCCAAGTACTTGCAGCCAGTTCGATAAGGTAAATACCTTTGCGAAAATGTACGCCTTTTGCTTCAGCTCGTTCATTTGCATCTCCCTAAAAGGTAACATGTTACTCATATAATATGCAACATATTACCCTTTGTCAATAGGTTTTTATTAATTACTTTTGTCATTTGTACTTTGACCCGAGCTGTCCCACGTGTCCCATATTGCCAAGTCGTTAATGCAAGATTATAATTACATTAAAATTGATGAATAATTGTGCATTTGACATGGGGGGNNGGCTCCATGAAAAAGAGGACTAAAATACTGCTGTTCACGCCGGTCGCAATTATGGAAATGATAGAGGCAATTGATTTGCTGAGCATGAATAAAGCGCCGTTATTCATGCAGTTTAAGGCGATATCAAGCGGATGCCTGATTTATGAAGCTGATTCCGATATGACTTCTGATTTTTTGGAGAATATTTTACAGCGATATCATAATCGGGGGTATCGCTACCGTGTTTTCTTTCAGGATTGGGATGAAGGCTTAAGGAACGTTTCGCATTTCACTCCAGCTCCAACCGCCGCAGCGAGGTGTTTGCAATAAAAGTGTACTGTATCTGGGAACACAATGGGAACGATTCTCTGGTTTATGCGCAGGACTGCATCGGTGCCTTCACGCGGGGATCTTCCAAAGAAGAGGCCTTGGCAAAAATGGATCGCGAAATCAGGTCCTATCTGCAATGGCGTGATGGCCTGTCCTTTCCCGTCGATGAAACAATTGAGGCCATCATCATCCAAGAGAAGGCTTCCGAGTTAAGGATCGCTGATGCTGATTCGGATGTACTCTTTGAATCAGAGAAGCGACCGCTCTTAATAAAGGAGTATCTAAAGCTAAAAGAACTGGCTATCAAATCTGCCCGGGATTTTCAACGCCTGTTTGACGCAATTCCTGACAAAAATCGCACTGCATTATCGGTGCGAGAGACTTTTTATGGTCAGGTTCCGATCACCGCGCAGCAAATGTATGATCATACCAGCGGNNCCCCACCGATAGCGCCAATTATGAGGCTGGCATCATTGTAACACGCCGCCTGCAATCCTTTGAACAACTGGAAATCACACAAACAGGCGTACCAAATTATCTGGCTAACAGATTGTTTAATGGCAGCTACGGGGAAGAATGGACGCTGCGCAAAGTCTGCCGCCGCTTCGTCTGGCACGACAGGATCCATGCCAAGGCAATGTACCGAATGGCCTGTAAGACCTTTGGCGCAGAAACAGTGCCCAATATTTTCGGTTTTCTAATATAGAAGAACTTCATTTATATAAGGAAGTCCCGCAATACTAGCCCTAGCCTCCGCAGCGTCTTTGCCAGTGGCACGCCGCTCTGATCCCAACCCCGAATCCGGTAGTATTTCCGCTTCAGGATGGCTAGCGGCACTTTGCTGTCAGGCAGTTGCGGATCTTCCAACTCGTTGACCAGGCGCCCCGGGTNNCGGGAGTCGGTCGTCTGCTGCGGTCAAGCCGCGCTTCACATTATATAAGCGCTCCAGATTGTAACCGCGCTCCCCGATCTGGCACAGCGTCATAAACTTAACGCGCATGCCTGTGACCGCCGAGATCAGCTGCGAATGTGGTAGCCCGGGCATATGAATGGGCAGCACTTTGTCATTGGCTTTCATGACCAAGCGCAGGGTCGCGGCCACCAATGAGGAGGCCATCACTGCGTTAACGACGCGGCTGATAA
>DOWI01000125.1 GCA_003519645.1 Oscillospiraceae bacterium | reverse complement strand
AAAAGCTCCGTTTCGATTAGCCAGCAAGTTTGCGCCGCGATCTTCAGTACAATATGCACCATATTTATTAAGAACAGAGTTGACAATTTCGGAATCAATACAAGAGAAAGTATTTTTAATCAATATTTATAATCCAGTTTGTACGTTCGCTCTTTGTCATGATTTTTACCTTCTGGAAAATTTGATTTATGAATTCATTAGCGTGATATATTAACAAGGCCATATAATATGGCTCTTGCAGATTGTTTAAACTTATCCTTTCTGGGTTCAGATTTATAAAGCACGCAAGATTTTTATATCTTGTAAAATACGCAAGACTTTTGTATAATAAAGTATGATTTAGTATAAATAAGTCGTATTGAATCAAGTTCTGCGCGAGCTCACTCCTGTTTTCGGAGAGTCACAAGAGCTTGTCCAACCTTACAAGCTGATTATAGATAATTTTGTTTCAATATTTACCGACTTGGAACAGGACATTGTGCGGACGAATTCGGACATTATTTAGACAATTCGGACGAGTACACAAATCAGCGGATATGAGAGGGATGTCAGAGTGAAATATACAGATTTTTTCTCCAATTTTTATATGGGAAGAAACTCTGGTGGCATCCTTGGGCATAAATCCAAAGAAAAGATACCTGAATACTTCCTGAAGGCTGCACTGCCTGAAGAGTTCTATGATTACCCATATGTGGCAGCGCTTACGGTAAATGGTTTAATGGTACACGTAGCCCGGAAAACGTAATCTGGGGCACAGTTGTATCGCATTTTGATGAAGAAGGTTTTATTGACAAAATTTCAAGGGACCTGAACGATAGTGAATTGAAAAATGTATCTTCGCCCATTTAGCAAAGAACAGCCTTCTGCCCTAATTAAAAATCTTTCAAAGGGTGATGAAGACGAGACTATCCAGGAACAAATCATAAATTACATAGATGGCGACTTCCTCCAAAAACATAAGGTGTTTGCCTCAAATCCAATGCTGCTGACTTTCGTTATCATGAAATATCCGCTCGTAGAATCATTTTATGGGGAAAAGAGATTATTCTACAGAACTGTGTACGATGCGATTGTAGATGAACATGATGAGGAAAAGAAAGGCTATGCGCGAGTTTTTTGGAGTGCTCAGAATGCCGATGAATTTACGACGGTATTTGAAGAATTTTGTTCCGTCACATACATAAAGCATAAAGTTGAATTTGACCGCGACACATTCGATGAATACTTTAAGAATCTAATTACGAAGGATAGTCTTGAAAACCCAAGAATCATGGCCAGTAAGAATTTCATACATGATGCCTGCACAACGGCATGCATGATGTATGAAGAGGACATAAAGCTTTTGTATATCGACCATGGTTTTCAGGAGTACTTATTTGCTAAGTACTATTATTCAGCTGAACCCGAAGAATTGGAGACCCTTGGGCAGAGTCTTTGGGATGCTGCCGAGACGGAATTTGATGGAAATGACGCATCCAAATGTTAAACGAGTTTTCATCGGAAAAATTTGAAAGATACTTTCTTAAACCATATTTACGCAATATTTTTCAGAGCAAATCTGAAACTACTCAATTTATATCTTACCTGCGGTATGGGTATAGGGATCTGGAATACCAGACGATTGATACCAATATGGTCACTGTGTACGCATCTAAAAATAGTGCTGAGTGGATTCCACCTCAACCGGCTGTTACAGAACCGTCAAGCATCATCTTTTCAATACTGCTGCGACGACTGGCTATTTCCAGCCCGTTNNCCCGTTGTGTTTGGCTGCCTTTAAAAATGCACTTGATTATCCAGAATTTATGACCGCTGGAATATACGGAGAGCATTATTTTGACCCAACTGACAGCAAAAATAAAATAATTCCTCGCAGATTGTTACGTCAGGATACTGACGATTTGCAAGCCTACGAAAGAACGCACGATGTCGAGAATTATATTCGTGATGATAAGAAGCAACTTGTATGCTTTGGGCACGAATATAAGGTTGACTTTGACAAAGTACTTGAAATGCCGGAAAACTATAGTGATTTAATCAATATTCTTAAAATGAAAGCACCGTCAGAATATGTATGGAAAGTTTTCTGCAAAGTAAAAGGATATTATGAAGAGCTGGTGAGGAGATATGGTGCTTGATACTTTTGAAAGGGAGCTTTATTGGGCATGGAAGGAAGTAAAATGAATACAGTAGAACGGTGGCTTAGCCTTGAAGAGATTTCAAAGCACTTCAGCTGCAGTAAAGACACCATCCGGGCATGGGTTAAAAAGCATACCATTCCCTTCCACAAAGTTGGAAGGCTGTATAAATTCAGGGTGTCTGAAATTGACGCTTGGATTGAAAGCGGCGCAAGCGCAGACGCAGATAAAAATCATTCGGAGGTAACAAACAATGGTTGATACGAAAAAAGAACAAGAGCGGAACGAGCTCCACCGTGCCATTTGGGCGATTGCCGATGACCTGCGCGGCGCAGTAGACGGATGGGATTTTAAGAACTATGTGCTTGGAACGATGTTTTACCGGTACATTTCTGAAAACCTGACAGCATACGTCAACGAAGGCGAGATTGAAGCCGGAAACACCAACTTTGATTACGCCAAGCTAACAGATAAAGAAGCCGAAGAAGCTCGTGACGGTCTGGTGCAGGAAAAAGGCTTTTTCATATTACCCAGTGAGCTTTTCTGCAATGTCAGAGCCAGAGCAGCGGTGGATGAAAACCTAAACGAGACCTTGGAAAAGGTGTTTCACAACATCGAAGAATCAGCAAAAGGCAGCGACTCTGAAAAGAGCTTTGCAGGGCTGTTCGATGACTTTGACGTGAACAGCAATAAACTCGGCAGCACTGTAGCAAAAAGAAATGAACGTCTGGCCAAGCTGCTGGATGGTATTGCTGCCATGAACCTTGGTGAAGTAAAAGATCATTCCATTGACGCTTTCGGGGATGCTTATGAATATCTCATGTCCATGTATGCGTCAAACGCCGGTAAATCCGGAGGTGAGTTTTTTACGCCTTCTGATGTATCCGTACTGCTGACACGCCTTGGAACCGTGGGAAAAACAGAAATCAATAAAGTGTATGATCCGGCCTGCGGTTCCGGTTC
>DOWI01000285.1 GCA_003519645.1 Oscillospiraceae bacterium | reverse complement strand
AGTCGGCAGGGGCGGTGGATCCTCTTGTTTGGAAGCCTGCGGATTTCCTGCGTGAGGTGCTGGAGCTTCGTCTGCCCAACCCCTTTATTCCCGACACGCCCCAGCGTATAGCCTGCGACACATGTCAAAAAATGCCTATTCGATTCGGAAAGGCGATATACGCATATACCAAAAATGGCGATCGGGCGGTCAAAAATTTAAAATGGATACCGCTGGTAGTTGCAGGCTGGTGCCGTTATCTTATGGGAGTGGACGATGACGGTAATCGGTTTACACCAAGTCCCGACCCAATGCTACCTGCCTTGCTTCCATGTTTCGCTGACATAAAGCTAGGGAAACAAAACGATATAACGCCCATACGTTCTCTTTTGTCCGACACCTCTTTTTTTCACGTTGATCTTTATAAAGCGGGGCTGGGGGAAAAGATAGAGGATTATTTCAGCCAGATGACCGAATCAAAGGGTGCGGTAAGAGCATTGATAAACCGGATGTTGCAGGATATATAGATTAAGATATACTTTTTTTAAGGAGTGATATGATGAAAAAGGTGTTTTGCGTAATATCCCACACACATTGGGACAGGGAATGGTATAAGCCGTTTGATCGGTTCAAGTTAAGCTTGGTTGATTTGATCGACAGGCTGTTGGTCATAATCGGGCAGTATCCCGATTATGTATTCCATCTGGATGCACAGACAGTTGTTCTGGAGGATTATCTTGATATACGCCCAGATAAGCGGGATATTTTAAAAACACTGATAACAAACGGCAATATCATTGTAGGACCATGGTATCTTCAAAACGATTTTTATCTCACAAGCGGCGAAGCAACCATACGCAATCTGTTGGAGGGCAAGCGGCTGGCTAATGAATTTGGACGGTGTGGAAATGTGGGTTATGCACCCGATCAGTTCGGCAACATTTCGCAGCTTCCTCAGATTCTGAACGGCTTTGGCATAAACAGCTTTGTTTTCAGCAGGGGCTTCAACCAATTTGAAAAGAATAAGGCCGGGGAGTATGCCCGTGTAAAAACACCCTCCGAATTCATCTGGGAGGGTGCCGACGGCACAAGAGCTTTGGCGGTTTATCTTAAATACTGGTATAACAACGCACAAAGGTTTTTCGCCGATATCGAAAAGGCAAGGGAGCTTGTCAAAAGGGTGGAAAACAGCTTTGACGGCATAGCCGCCACCCCTTATCTTTTGATGATGAACGGTGTGGATCATCTGGAAGCCCAGTCCGATTTGCTTCCCATACTCCAAAGGCTTGATGATGAAATGAAAGACGACTGTCGCATATTGCAGTACCGTTTTGATGATTATATCAAGGATGTATCCCTTTTTATTGATAATAACAATGTTGAGCTTACCCACTGGAAGGGAGAGCTTCGGGAGGGCACCGACTTTGAAATGCTCAAGGGTACATTATCCTCCCGGCATTATCTCAAGGTCGCAAATGTCCGTATGCAGAATATGCTGGAAAACAGGCTGGAACCTTTGTACGCCATGCTGGAACAGGGCGGCTGCAAGGGGATATATTCCAATGACCACTTCCGTCATATGTGGAAAACGCTGATGAAAAATCATCCCCATGATTCAATCTGCGGATGCAGCCGTGATGAGGTGCATCAGCATATGGAGGACAATTATAAAAGGCTGGGGGAATTCACCGACGAAATGCTGGGCAGAGGATTGCAGGAGCTGGCTTATCACAGCAGTTCAGCCGATATCGACGGAGCTGACTATATCCTGACCGCCGTCAATACCATCGGATGCAGGCAAAGCGGTGTTGTAGAAGCTCGACTGATGTTCCCTCAATCAGAAAAAGTGGAGGGCTTCAGCATATTTGACAATGACCAAAATGAAGTCGAATATAAGGTTATCGAAAAATCATCCTTTATTTATGACGTGTTTTCACCCCTTAATCTTCCCGGATGTATACCTGTGGACTGCTACCGTATATATATGTATGTTCCGTCTGTAAGCGCATTTTCAGCAAGAAGCTATATCGTGAAAAAGTGCAATAAGCAACCCATTGTTTTGGATAGAATCAGCGATAAACGCAACGAATTGGAAAACGAGTGCGTTCGCATTACCATTCATAATGACGGGAAAGTGGATTTTGTGGATAAAACCAACAGCCGTTTTATCAAGGATTTGCTTTATATTGAGGAAACCGCAGACAGGGGAGACTCGTATATCTATTTTGATTCGGGCGAAGTTGCAATACTCAGCCGTGAATTCACACCTGCGATTACTGTTACTGAAAAGAATGAATATAGGCAAAGCTGTCGTGTTACATGGCAAATGGAACTGCCCATTGAATATGAGTTTGATAATACATGCCGCAGCTCACAGACGAAAATAACCGTCGTTTCACTGGATTTGACTATTGAAAAAAACGATCCTATTGTGAAAATCGGGTATACCATTGACAACCAGTGCAAGGATCACCGTATCCGCCTGGCGGTAAAAGCAGGCGTTGTAGGGGACAGCGAATGCTTTGCGGATATTCCTTTTGACATAGTGAAGAGAACCGAGGATCAGANNTTTCCCCAACACCTCCTTTGCTGTCCTTGAGGATGAAGAGCTTGGAACCGCCGTTTTCACCGAGGGGGCTCACGAATTTGAACAGCTGGATGAAAACCATCTGGCGTTTACACTGCTTCGTTCCACGGGAGAAATATCCCGAAAACGTGATCTGTCACCTATTGGTGGGGATGTTTGGAGCGTGCCTCAGAACCAGTGCCTGCGTACAATTAAGGGGCGTATCGGCCTTTTAAGTTACAGGGGCAATCATGCGGATAACGATATCCTGTTGAAGTCGGTTATGCACCGCAATCCACTAATGACGGTATTTGCACCACAGGATCGCCGCAAATTCACTGGGGGAAGGCCAGCCGTTCAGGATTCCTGTCTGGACGAGCTGTTTTATCTGCCCGAACAGTACCCGGGTGCGTTATTAGAGGACGATAAATCTCCCTTTAGCATTGAGGGCAGGCATGTTATGGTATCGGCATACAAAAAGGCCGAAAACGGACACGGTTTGATTCTACGGCTGTTTTACTACGGCAGGGAAACGCATTCGGTGCGATTAAGTACGACGGGCAAGCTTTTCAAAACTGATATGGCCGAGGAAAATGATGAGTTTTTGGGTACCGACCAATCCCTACTATCAATGCGACCTAATGAAATAGCCACCATAAGAATAGTATAGATTTTTATAAAATCAACTTTCCAGTAAGAGTCGGGCGATTGATAATCGCCCGACGGATGAATCAGGAGCGGCAGACATAATATCTGCCGCTCCTGATTATTATCCCTTGACTAATCTTTAAAAATTGCGATTAGCTTTTTTCTGTTTAGAACTACGAATACAATCATGCCTATCAGCATTATAGCAAGAATCAAAAATACCGTATGCAAAGCAGACCAATTAAAATCAGAGTCCTTGTTATCTGAGGGTGCAATCGATCCGCTTGTTGTTGTTACGGTGGATGAAACGGTTTTGATATTTGTTGTTTCCGCAGTCTGCCCAACGGATTGTGTTGTCTGGGTAGATGTATCGGTTGCGGTGGATGAAGAAGATGTGGAAGTGACACCCGGAGCGGTATTTAAGGTTGTAGGAGTAGCCTTAGTTGCGTTAGATTTAGCTGCAGTTGTGGATGCTTGGATACTTATATACATTTTAAGCGCATTTGTCAGCTTTTGCGCNNCGGTGGTATCTCTCCAGCTTATCCATCCGCTTGTATCAATAAATATGACCGAGTTATCACCTGCATTTTTCCTTTGGTGAACCGCAAGGTTGATGGCATCCTTATACTTATTTCCAAAGGGTGACATGGCGAATATCAGGGATTTTGGATAGCTTTGTCTAAGCTTTTCAAGAAAATTCACATATCCCTTTTTAAAATCATTATCGGTGACCACGTCGTTTGTGCCAAGATTTATTACCAGATAATCTGNNTTGATGTGTCCCAATTTGGGACATTAGTTTCGCCCTCACGATATTCTTTCAGCTTATAATATCGGCTTATCATACCGCTTGTGTCCGGGCTGCCTGCCCCGGGAACCACCGTAATACCGCCAAAGGCAACCGTATTGTGGGAATATCCCAAAGCCTCACCTGTTTTAAATCCAAAGGCACTGCTCAAATTATTATACTGTGTAAAATCACGCCCTATCCAGCCCACCGAAATGGAATCACCTATAAATTCGATAACGGGTTTGTCCTTCACAGGTAGACTTTTGGCACCCTTATCAATTACAAATCCTGATATTTTGGGGCGTGCAACATCAAACCGTGAATACAGTTTTAGGATATGTTCACCGTTAGACAGTGTTCCGTTTGCCACTGACAGCGTGCCCTTAGGTGCGGTGATATCGGTATATGGGTTTCCATCTACACTGTATAATATTCCGCTGATTCCGTCCAGAGCAATTGAAAGTGACTTGCCGGTAAATGCAAATTCCAATCCGCTCTCAAAATAGCCTTCATAAGCACCGCCATCCTGCTTAGCCCATCGTCCAAGATATTTGATGTTACTGTCGGTTGCAGGAACAAAACCGTCGGAATAGGTTTTTGTTGCACCATTAACGGTCAAAGGGATATGTGCAAAAAATGAAATCGTTACAAACACAGCGGCAAAAAAACATATTAAAAACCGTTTCAAACTTAGTCTCTCCATTCACATTTTTATCAATAGCGGCAGATTATCTTATCACCGGCAGTACTAGTCTTAATACTGCCCTTTATATTGAATTTCTCGTCTATCTTGTTTTTATTGCTTGTGGTTATGCTAACCGATTCTTTAGTAATTTCAATTCTAAAATCTCTGTTTTTCCATTTGATGCAAAAAACTTTTTGAGTTCCAGCTTTGGGGCAAGCAAGGCGATACACAGACCTCGTGCTCTTTTAATCTGACTCACCTGAAGCCATGAATGGTGGTCATACATGCTCCTCCGTTTGCAGTAGGATATGCATCTCCTATATTGATAATTTCTTTCAAACTGGCTCTCATTTCATGATTTAATAATATCAGCAAAAAAAGATACAAAAAACACTTTACAACTNNATTATTTTTATCGTATTTAATAAAAAATATGGAGTTATGCTTACTGTAAAAATCTTGAAAAACTTTGTAATCCTTTATGCAGTGCGATTTGTGGCGATTTTTTGCAAACAAACAAAATGATAAGCAATAATTTTTTTAAACAGTTTTACAATCTAATTAACACATTTGTATACTTTTTGTTTAATATTCACCATGGTATTATATAAAAGTAATAAACAAGATGGGCGAACATAAGCAAACATGCCAAAGGATTTTTAAAGCGGTATCCTTATTATGTTTCTATTAGCCAACCGAAATTGGCTAAAAAATATAGTCGTTCGGTAATATGTC
>DOWI01000344.1 GCA_003519645.1 Oscillospiraceae bacterium | reverse complement strand
AACAGCTCTGCAAGATGCGAAGCGGCTTTGTCTGCTTTGCCTGGATCCTTGTGTTTGCAAACAACACGGATTAGTCTGTAGAACGGTGGATAGTGAAATAACTTTCGTTCAGTAAGCTGGGCATGAAAAAAGCCCGCATAGTTGTTTCCGGTTACGAAGGAGTAAATCGGGTTCCCAGGATCAGCACTCTGAATGACCACTGTTCCTGCTGTCTGTTTTCTTCCTGCCCTCCCCGCGGCCTGCGTCATTAGTTGAAAACCATGTTCGTGGGCGCGAAAATCGGGATGGTTTAACAATGAGTCTGCCGAGATAATGCCCACCACCTTCACATGTTCAAAGTCGAGCCCTTTCGAAAGCATCTGCGTTCCCACCAATATTTGAATCTTTCGCTGTTGAAAATCATGAATGATCTGTCCGAAACGATCTTTTCCACGGGTGGAATCCTGATCCATCCTGGCCACCTTGCTATCCGGGAATAGCCGTAAAACTTCCTCCTCCAGTTGTTCTGTACCCTGTCCTATCGGCTCCAGGCTCATCTGCTGGCATGATGGACATTTTTCCGGCACACGATATGTGCTGTTGCAATAATGGCATACCAGTCTGTTTACCTTTTTATGATAGGTAAGCGATACATCACAGCGTTTGCATTTGGGTGTCCATTCGCACTGGCTGCAGGCAATTATGGGTGCATATCCACGCNNAACCTGCTTGTTTTCCTTCAAGGACTGCTCAATCAATTCTATAAGCACGGGGGAAAGCAGTGATTTCATCTTTTTTCTGCGACGTAACTCCCGTGTATTTTCAATTTGTATATCCGGCATTGTTACACCGTTAAATCGTTCTGTCAGCGTAACCAGCCCATATTTACCTGTCAGTGCATTATAATAGGATTCTATCGAGGGTGTAGCTGAGCCGAGCACAGTTTTGGCTCCAAAGAAATGAGCAAGCATCACTGCTGTGTCGCGCGCATGATAACGGGGTGAGGGATCTTGTTGTTTATANNACAAGTCCGAGTCGCTGAAAAGGAAGAAAGAGTGATGCACGTACACCAACAATAACCTCATAAGGTTGGGCCGACAACATCTTTTGCCATATTTCTGCACGCTCGTTGTGATTGATACGGGAGTGGTAAATACCTAACCGGTTGCCGAAGACAGCCTGAAGCCGTTTTGTAAGTTGTGTGGTGAGAGCTATTTCCGGCAACAAAAAGAGTACTTGTTTTCCCTCCGCCAGCAATTGGGCAATGAGATGTACGTAAATCTCCGTTTTTCCCCCCGAAGTAACACCATGCAGCAGACAGGTCGATTTTTGCAAGAAGCAATTATTTATACCNNTAACGGGTACGGTTCACGGGCAGGCATTTTATCACTATCGAGGCGACTTGTTTCTATACATATGTCGGTAAGAATCTTTTTTTTCAGCAACCCGCTCAGCGTTGACGCTGAAAAATTGCTGAAACCGCAAAGTTCTTTTTTACTGATACGTTCCGTTTTGTTTGCAGTAAGAAAATGTTTTATCTCCTCCAAAAGAGCCTGCTGCTTTTTTGCTCTCCTCAACAGATTATCAGAATATTCCTTCTCTTTCTCCGGATTTATCTGTATAAAAGTCTCTGTTCTTGGAGTATATGTTTGCAACAGGTCACGTGGTTTCATTGAGGAGGGCAAAGCCGCCTTATATACGTCCCCAAGGGGGGATAAGTAATAAAAAGAGATCCACTCCCACAACCTCAATTGTTGTTCGTTCACCACAGGATGGGAATCGATAAGAGAATGGATCTCCTTTATATCCAGATTATCGGGTGGTTCCCGGTGTATTTTCAGGACAATGGCAGTGTAATGTTTCCGGCTTCCGAAAGGGACAATTACCCTATATCCGATACCGATCTCCGGCTGCAATGCTGCCGGTATGGCGTAAGTATACAAATCGGAAAAAGGAAGCGGAAGAATTACATCGGCATACATGCATTAAAAATAGATTGTTCCGGTGAGATTCCAGGTTTCCGACTTTCCATTAAGCGGGTCTCTCCAGTCTGGTTGGTCAACCGAATAATTATCCGTAAGCTGTACCCTGTAGTTGACACCCACCTGAATAAACCGGAGTACTTCAAAGCCTACGCCCACGTTGACACCCGCCTGAAAATCCCTGGCTTTGACATCGGCACTTATGTCCGGAATACTAATCTCATCTCCGGAAATCAGATATCCGGCATAAGGACCAGCGGCAGCATATAGCCTGAGGGGGAGCGCGCCTACCCCGAATTTTAATTTGGCATTTACCGGGAGGGTCAGATAGCGGTTAGATACATCTTTCTCTCCTTCGCCTCCGGTAAGTCGGGAAACCGTCATGCGGTTGTCGTTATACAATAGTGAGGCTTCGATGCCTAAGTCGGCCACGCCAAGAGGTAATAACATGGCTTCAATGGATGGTCCAATGCTGTATGAAGTCATATTCTCCACCTTGAGTGCATCGCTGCTAAAACTTGGATTGTTCAAACCCACATCTGCCTTTATACCGAACCTGATCTGGGAAAAGGCCGGTACACTGAACATGGTCAGCAATAACAGGACCACGCCATTTCTGATAATTGTCTTAGTTTTCATACGATTGCTTTTTTTGTATCGCAAATCTCTCTTTGCGATACAAGATAAACAAAACAGAGCAGAAATAAGTTGTCAAATGAATATTAAAATCCATATAAGAAAAGCGTCCCTGCTCTTTGCAAAGAGAGGTAACGCTTTCTCAGTACATATTTGTGATATCTCAGTCCTTGAACTTTGCTTTCAAAAATTCCCGGTTCAGGCGTGCGATATTGCTGATGGAAATGTTTTTTGGACATTCTACCTCGCAGGCACCGGTATTTGTACAGTTTCCAAAGCCCAGTTCATCCATCTTGGCGACCATCGATTTGGCACG
>DOWI01000327.1 GCA_003519645.1 Oscillospiraceae bacterium | reverse complement strand
CCGTACCGTCAAGCTCCTGAAAGCTATAAGCAGCCGGCAGCTCTCCCTGATAATTTTGAATCAGGGAAACACCCTCGCCCCCGACCTTGGTGATCTGGGTTTCAAGGAACCCTGCAATATCCTTCCCCACAAAAACAACCGCGATGCCGTCACCGCAAAGAATATCACCGACTTTTTCCCTTTTCACACCACAGCCGAGTATGGTGCCGAGGAAATCACGATGACAGAGAGGGACGCCGTTCCGATATCCAAAAACAAGCGTCTCTATAGGGAACGCAGATGAGTTTGGCTGAATATACGGCGGAAAAACACCAAGCATACGGCGTTCGGCATCCGCAAACCCTCCGAAAAGCTCTGTGTCTACATCGCCTGCATTTTTGAGCATACCTTTTGCAGCCTCGCATTGCCGCAGGTCTAGGAAGCCGACAAAACAAGGCGAGGATCGCCGCCCGCAAAGCCGGACCGCATCCCCGACCCACGCTTTCAGCAACGCATCCTCTGCGCCCCGGTTAGAAGTAAAGGCCATTATTCTCCAGCTCGTCCAGCAAGTCACCCATAATGCCGACGTTATATGGGGTGATGATAAAGGTGCAGTTTGCGACCTTTTTAATCTGCCCGTCGTTTGCATAGGCAACGCCGCTGAGGAAGTCAAGAATCCGGCGGGCAACATCCTTGTTTGCGCCCTCAAGGTTGAGCACAACCGTTCGTTTTGCGTTAAGGTGGTCAGCAATGGCGCTGGCATCGTCAAAACGCTCGGGCTTAACCAAAACTACCTGTAGCTGCGTTGTCGCATGTATATTAACGACTTTATTGCTTTTTTTACTATTTTCTATCGGAATGTTGACAGATGATCTTTCCTCAGATTTTGAAACAAAATCCATTCCGTCATCCATTTCTTCATCAAACTCGTCGTTTTCGGGATCACTCAGTAAATCCTTGAACTTGTTAAATATACTCATTTTTCTTTCCAACCCTTTCTTTCATTTTCCTACTATCGTTTCCCAAACAGTGCAGAACCAATTCTGATTATGGTTGCACCCTCTAAAATGGCTTCTTTATAATCGCCTGACATTCCCATAGACAAAACATCCATGGGCATCGTGCCAATAGTAACATTATCTATTTTTTTGCCCCTAATGTCAATAAACAGTTTGTACATACGAGCAAAAACCGCTCTTTTTTCACGTTCTGTGTCAAAAATGGGGGGGATTGTCATCAGTCCACGCACCTTTATGCTGCCCAGAGTCCCCATTTCAGCAAGAAGCGCTTCAAGGTTTTCCTCCATCACACCGGATTTAGCTTGCTCTTATCCGATGTTTACTTGAACCAAGACATCGGTTACGATTCCGGCTTTTTTTGATGCTTGGTTAACTGCACTTGCAAGACGGAAACTGTCAATGGATTCAATCATATTGACCTGCCCGACTATTTTTGACACCTTGTTGGTCTGTAAATGTCCGATTAGGTGAACATCCACACCTGCTAGGGTCAGCTCATCCTTTTTTCCGAGAAGCTCCTGCACCCTGTTTTCACCGATTGACCTAAGCCCCGCCGCAATCGCTGCATTTATCCTTTGGGGCGATACTGTTNNGCCATGCTGTCTTTGATTTCTTTCAGGTTTTCGGCTATTTCATAAGCAGTACAATCAGCGGACGGTTTTTCCATCATAGATTCCCTTCCCTTCCACAATAATGTCATCATACAGCTGTAAATATGTTTTGTCATCTGTCTGTTTACATATCACAAACTCCGGTTGGGCATAAAGAATCTCAACCTTTTTGAACGCAACGGTATCCCCCGCCAGTGTATACACTCCCTGCTCGTCCTTATCGTTGGTGATGATGCGGTTGCTGGGAATCCGAAGCCCTTCATATCTTTTTAGGCGAATCTGCACCGATTCCCGTCTTATGGATGAGAGCTCGCTGGACATATATGAGCATTCAAATATCACGACCACACTCCCGTCTTTGTCGCGGTTCACAGCCACAACTTCTGAGGGGATTACTTCGTCGGTAACAAACGGAAGCAGTAAATCAGGCTTTGCACCCTGCCTGAGCTCTCCGGCTTCGGCAGACGGAATGATACAGGCAAGGTACCATTTATAGTCCCCTACAATTTTACCGATTACATCCTTTTCGGCCTTGTTGGGTTCAGCGGCCAAAGCCCCGTGCAGCTTGTCGGCAGACAGAGATTTTACATTATTAAATTCAAAACGATCTTCAAAACCATCTATCTTGTTGACAAAATAACCTGCAACCGGAGACTTCACCGACGATGTCGCGGCTGAAAATGAGGATGTAAGCTGGTTTTTTAAATCGGTAAGGGAATTGATGCGGCTTTCGAAGCTGGTTGCTCTTCCGATGGTTATCTGCTTTTTATTCATAAGAGCCAGCAGCTTTGACTGCCAATGGTTCATATCTTTTAATACCGGCTGATTCACACTTACAGCCAGACTGCTAAGCACCTGATCAATCTGCTTATCGATTGCATCAAGATTTACTTTCCCCGTTGTCCCCTGACTTTGAATCTCTTTTAACTGATTTAGGCTTTGAATCAGGCGGTCAAGCTGCTGCTGTGAACGCGAATCCTCTTCGGTGGGAAATACCTTTGCAATTACGCCGTTTTTGGAAACTCGGCTGCCGTTTTCGATTGTATAAAACAGGTAACCGTTCTTTTTCCCGGTAAGCACTGTTTCGTTGCGAATTGTAATTCCCTCGGTATCAACTGTTTCGTATTCACTCGCACTGTATACTATTTCGGTTTTAACAGGATTATAAAACACCTGTACGCACTGATATCCCACGTATGAAATCAAAAATAGTGAGACACAAATCGTAATAATTCGTTTAACAAATGTATCCATGAGCATATCCCCCCAGAATTTCAGATGCTTTTTTCGTGAGACATGCCGCATCCGAATATTCATCTATATACAGAAAATGCGCATCCTTACGGCGGCGGAACCAGCTTAACTGCCGCTTTGCGTATCTTCGGGTGGCCTGCTTTAGATTATCCACAGCCTGCTGTAAAGGAAGCACCCCTTCAAAATATGGCGCCAATTCCTTGTATCCGATTGCCTGCATGGCAGTAGGTGCGGAAGACTCAGTGTTTGAATTGTATGCCAATGCAGTATCGGCCTCCTCAAGCAGCCCTGCCTCCATCATGGCGTCTACCCTTCGGTTAATGCGATCATAAAGAAAAGCGCGGTCACGACAGTCAAGGACAATAACACAGGCGTCATACGGCGATGGCTGCGTTCTCGAAAGCCGTACTTGCTCACTCATGGTCATGCCGGTTGTATTGACAAGCTCCAGCGCCCTGATGATTCGTCCCAGATTATTGGGATGCAGCTTTGCCGCAGTCGATTCATCAACACGTCGAAGCTCTTCAAGCAAAGACTCGCCGCCCTCCCGCTCAGCACGCCGGCGAAGCTGCTGCCTAAATTCCGGGTCGCCTCCGCCGCCATGAAAGCTCAGATTGTCAATTAAGGCATCAATATAGAGTCCGGTACCCCCGCATAGAATCGGAAGCTTCCCGCGGGCATCGATTTCCGTAATCACGCGGCGGGCATCCTCGACATAACAGGCAACGCTGTAACGCTCGGAGAGCGGAAGAAAGCCTTGAAGATGATGGGGAATTCCTTTCATCTCCTGCTCTGTGGGACGAGCGGTTCCGATCTGCAACCCGCTGTAAATCTGCATGGAGTCGGCAGAAACAACTTCACCGCCATGACGTATTGCCAGATCAATCGCAAGTGAGGTTTTGCCCGAGGCGGTAGGGCCTGCGATAACAGGTAAAAACAGGCGGCTGTCCATCCGGCATCTCCTTTCGTGATTACAGTGGGGATATTGGGTTCCACTTATTTTGTCCGTCCAAACTGCTTTTCAAGCTCACGCTTGGTAATCTCAAAGCATACCGGACGTCCGTGGGGACAGGTTCGGATATCATGGTTTAATAAAACCCTTTCGGCAACTGCCAGCAGCTCTGCGGACTTTGATAAATCCCCTGCTTTTACGGCTGCACGGCAGGCAGCCGAGTGATAAATCCAGTCCAGCTTGTCCGAGGTAATCTCGTGTTTTCCCGCCNNCCTGCGATCTCTTGAATCAGTGAAGCAGCATCTTCTTTGTCAAGCATCATCGGGAGCGCACGCACAATCATACTATGACTGCCGAAATCCTCAACTTCAAATCCGGCTTTATAAAGCGTATCCAGTTCAGGCAAGAGCGCCGCATATTCATCGCGGCTGAGCGTTACGCTGACAGGCGAGAGCAGCATTTGCGCATCGGTATGCTCGGAAGATCGAAACTTATCATATAGTATACGCTCATGCGCGGCATGTTTATCAATTAAATAG
>DOWI01000242.1:407-4201 GCA_003519645.1 Oscillospiraceae bacterium | reverse complement strand
TTACACACCATATTCATATCTTCAATGTTATAGTTTCCAAACTTGGCCATACTCTTCACCTTTTCAATCTTTTTCTACATCTTTTGTACTATCTTATCACATCCGCTCTCTTCTTCATAGATATCCTTATGATAATTTCCCAGACTTTCGACCTATTGATACCCTGACAAGCAATTACCCTGTATTGCAGAAAAACTTTTATCTCTCAATTATTTGATAGACATGTNNTGGTAAATATCAACATTATCCGCGAAATGGCGGGACATACCGATGAAAGAACAACCTCGGGAAATTACTGTTTTGACAGGAGTACCAAGTCTGAAAAAGGAGAATTAATAGAGAATGCGCTGAATTTTTAAAAGTGTAACCAAATATAATATGATCCTTATTCTGTCCACAGGTATTTCATACCCCATTTAAACATTTCAAAGAAAACGGGCATAAGGTCTTTACCCTTTGGGGCTAACGAATACTCAACATGGGGAGGAATTTCGTTGAACTGCTCTCGGTAAATCAGCCCATCTTTCTCCAACTCTCGTAATGTTGAGGACAATACAGTACTCGTTATATTGGGAATTTTGCTTTTTAGCCCGCCAAACCTTAAAGTGCCGTATCTGCACAGGACAAACAGTATATGATTTTTCCATTTTCCTTGAAGTGCCGCTATAACACCGGTCACAACGCAATCACTTGATTCAGGCGGTGGTATCTCAGGTAACTTTTTTTCTTCACACATTTTCAAATAATCTCTATATGTTAAATCGATTTGCATACAATGCCTCCGTGTGGTATGGTGAGCCGTACTAAGTAACAACATTCTCAGTACTTGATTTCAATAACAGATATAGTATACTAATCATATTATTAAAAATCAAGCATTGAACAGGGGTATATAAACATGAAAATTTTTTGCTTTTCCGGAACCGGAAATTCCTATTGGATAGCCAAAGAAATCGGAAAATATTTTTCAGTAAAGCCAGAGCTGATTACAAGGTTCAGCGAACCCTCGACAATTGTAGCGGAAGATGAACAGATTGGAATCATTGCCCCTGTATATCTGAATGATATTCCCTGCGTGATGAAAGAGTTCTTGCTTCGGCTCTCCTTCGGCAGCAGCACCCCTTATATATTCTCCGTACTGTCGTCGGGAAGCGGAAAAAATAAAAATGGCTTTCAAAATATCAGCATTGCGCTGGCACAGCATCATGCGCAGCTTTCCTTAGCCCATGATATTATGATGCCAAGCAGCTTTCAGGAGAGGGCCGATATGGATATGGTTCTCGGTGAAGCACCAAAGAAAGTGGCCCAAATCTGCAAGGCAATAGATGAAAAACAGCGAAACTATACATTAAAAGGAAGAACGGTTCTTCCAAAAAATTTTACTAAATTATCGTTTCTTTATAAATCCCTCACTCACATGACGGTGACAGATCAGTGCAACGGCTGTGGTCTTTGTTCGAAGCTCTGCCCCACAAACAACATTGTGATTGAAAATAGTAAAGCTATTCATGGCAATAACTGTATTGCCTGTGTTGCCTGCGCAGGCTGGTGTCTGAAACACGCAGTGAAGCACCGCATGCTGAAAGGCCCTCAATATCACAATCCCTATATCAATGCAGATGAATTGATATAAGGGTTTTTATGAAATTACACATGTCAGCGCCGGCATTGACTTACACAATGCCGCTTTAACAGATTACTTTAATTAGAAGGAGATTAATATCCATGAATATTCGAGTAGTATACCATTCACGTTCCGGCAATACCTTGAAACTTGCCCAGGCCATTGCAGAAGAGCTGGGTGTCCAGCCGAGAAGAATAGGAAAAGAAAAAATCACGTTTTCAGAGCCTGTAGATCTGCTTTTTATCGGTGACGGTATTTATTTTCATAAACCTCATCGAAAAACCAAAGCGTTAATTAAAGAATTAGGACCTGCAGTTGTAAAAAATGCCGTTGCCTTTGGAACCTATGGCAATCAGTCCGAAATTGGAGATCAAATAACAACTTTATTGCGGGAAAAGGGTATAAATATAGCCGGTAAACCATTCACCTGCAAAGGTGATTCCCCTGGCACCGATAACCAGGGGCACCCGGATGAAGCCGATTTGCACAACGCAAGAAAGTTCGCACAGGATATTGTATCAAGCATTGCATAGGGCATCGGCAGCTTGATACTTAATATGTTCTTTCATCCTGGTCATGAACCATCCCTATTTCCGCCAGTCCGCCTTTATATAAATTTGCTGTTAGCTCCAGCAGCTCATCTACAGACAGGTCTTTCCCCCGGCGCAGCCATAGTCGGAACAAAGATATGGCTGCCGAAGTCTCCTAATACTGCATTGACATACACTGCTTTTGTTTCATACAAGTCCACAAGACTGCTTACAAATGAATTGCCGTATGTGTCAATGCTGCCTCTCTTTTCGCAGATATACTCCAACATAGTATTCTCCACTTCATCCAGCAAATCATCAATATCCAGAAAATACTGATAAAATGTACTGCGGTTATACCCCGCTTTTTTTGCAATTTCCTGAACAGTTATCTTCTCGATAGGTTTCTGATTGTACAAAAGGCAAAAGGCTTCAATAAATGCCTGCCTTGTCTTATCTGCTGCCGTTAAATCTTTTTCCAATTGTTGATTTGATAAAGATAGGAAAATATACTCGTGTGCTTATCTTCCTGGGTCTACCGCCATGAACTGCAGAGACGACGCCGAGTAGAGGGTGTAAATATTTCTGTATCTGAAACAACAGAAATATTTACACCCTCACGCAGCTAATTTTAGTCACATATCAATCTAGTGCGGCAGCCTCTTTTGCCCAGATAACAGAATCCGAACCTACTGACTATTTTTCAACAGATACCTCTGAAATTTTTTCATAAAACTTCACAATAGCACTATGATCATCTTTTTCATTGCCGTCTGCCTTTAATGACTGCATAATCTCCATTATCTGTGCCGTTAAGGGCATCGCTGCATTTACAGCATGTGATGCGTTAAGTGCGTTATTCAAATCTTTAATGTGAAGCTCAATACGGAATCCCGGCTTAAAATTATGTTCTAACATCATCGGTGCTTTTGCGTCCAGTACAGTTGAACCTGCCAAGCCGCCTCTGATTGCCTGATACACCAGTTCAGGATCTGTACCCATTTTTTTTGCTAATGTCATCGCTTCAGATACTGCCGCAATGTTCAAGGCAACAATAACTTGATTTGCAAGCTTCGCTACATTTCCAGAGCCAAGAGCTCCCACATAAACAACAGACCCGGCCATTACCATTAAAAGATCATAGTATTTATCAAATGTTTCCTTTTTTCCACCTACCATTACGGACAGTGTTCCGTCTATCGCCTTTGGTTCTCCGCCACTCACAGGAGCGTCCATAAGCTCTATACCTTTTTTTGCAAGCTCTTCTCCAATACTTTTTGACTCGACAGGATCAATTGAACTCATATCGATGACTACCGTACCTTCTTTAGCAGTTTCGGCAATTCCTCCTTCACCTAAGCAGGCAGCCCGGACATGGGGTGAGTTTGGCACCATTGTAATAATTGTATCACACTCCTTTGCTACTTCTGCACTACTATTTACGCCTTTAGCCCCTAATTCGACCAATTCGTCAACAGCAGCCTTGTTAAAATCAAACACTACCAATTCATGCCCTGCTTTTACAAGATTTTTACTCATCGGCTTTCCCATAATACCTAATCCTACAAATCCTAATTTCATTTTATCATTTCCTTTCTTTACTTTTATTCTATTTTATATGATACCAGGATCAAAAGGTC
>DOWI01000242.1:0-343 GCA_003519645.1 Oscillospiraceae bacterium | reverse complement strand
TATCAGGGGGCAAAATACCTTTTTACCCCTACATCATTTTATATTGAATTATCACAGTTCTTGTTATCCCCTATAGTTATCTGACAAGACATGGTTTTTTAGGCTCATACTTCCAGCCCGGAATCAAGTACTGCATTACAACTGAATCATCTCTTCCACCGAGGCAGTTATCCAGATATAACTTATGTGCTTTTTTAACCTGTTCAATATCCACTTCTATTCCAAGTCCCGGCTTTTTTGGCACCTCTACACATCCGTTTACGATCTGCAAGGGTTCTTTTGTTAATCGTTCCAGCCCCTCCTGCCAAATCCAGTGTGTATCCAGTGCATTATATTCACCTGG
>DOWI01000223.1:1599-3479 GCA_003519645.1 Oscillospiraceae bacterium | reverse complement strand
TCCGGCTCAGGATCCGGTTCGGGGTCCGGCTCGGGGTCCGGCTCAGGATCCGGTTCGGGGTCCGGCTCAGGGTCCGGCTCAGGGTCCGGCTCAGGGTCCGGCTCAGGGTCCGGCTCAGGGTCCGGCTCAGGGTCCATATCACCAAAATTCAGATTACCCCAGCCAAAGCCATCGAGATTCGGAATGAAACTGTTCAAATTTCCTGTGCCCAAAGTAAAAGAAACGGGGATAGCCCCATAATACTCCTTCAGCTTTTCCAGAGATATTTTCCAACGCACCAGGTAGCCACCCTGGTCCTCTAACAGGTTAAAGCACTCTTCACCCTCAATATATTCTTCGCTATTAATCTTTTGACCGGGGGTTTGCTTGCTCACTATAAAAACTCTTGCGCCTAAATCGCTGCTTATTTCCAGCCCAACCAGCAAATTTGCCATGTTATAATGATTCTGCGGATCTGGCTCTTCCACCCCATCCGGAAAGAAGACTGCGGTCCATCTTCCTGTCGATATTGAGCCGGATACCCTAAGTTCAAAATATGCGTATTCCTCATCAATTGCATAGCGGGCAGGATATTTACCCGGACCCCCCACAATATCCAGGCCTAGTTGCGATATGTTCCCCTGCTTAAAGTTATAACCGTCCCCCGCGGGGATCGTTCCTTGAACCTCAAGCCAGGGCAACTGCTCCCAAGGGTTGTCTTCTGCAGCATATGTTACGCCGGATAATAGTAACAGCAAGACTGCAAAAATGCTAATAATTGTTTTCCGCATTGCTTTCCCCCCTTGATTAGATTAAATATCTGTATAGTAATGATAACTCTTACTGATTAGATGTCAATAGCCGAAATATTTTTTTGCAGTTTTTAGCAAAAGCTCGCTATTTCAACTTTGTCGCAGCCGCATAGCGGCATAAAAAAAGATAGAGAACTCAACTGTTATTCTCTCTACCCTTCCCTTTGGTTGGGTTCTTTTTGATTTAAGATCAGTTCACCTCCCAAAACCATTATGAAATGCACACTTTGACTGTATATTCGTTTTGCATTATAACAAGCAGGAAAACGAAATTTTCGTCCAGGCGCGAAATGTCGTTTTTGGGGAGTGAAATGCAGTTTCTGATTGAAAATGTCGTGTCCGTCGAATAGAATATAGCTGATAAAATATGCTCGTGGATGAGGCGATATGATGATTCGTATAGCCATATGTGATGACGATGCGGAATGCCTTGATGCTACAAAGCGAATGCTTGCAAAATGGTCGGCGGTGAACGACGTTCCCGCCGAAATTTGCTGCTTTGACAACGGGGATGCGCTTTTAGCAAAAAGCACAACGGACAAGATGGACATTATCTTCTTAGATATCGTAATGCCATTGTTGAACGGATTGGATACCGCGCGAGAAATGCGAGAGCGCGACAAGACAAGCAATATTATTTTTCTTACATCATCGCCCGAATTCGCACTGGAGTCCTACTCAATCAAAGCCAAAGGTTATATTGTCAAGCCGATTAAGTATGAGCAGTTGTCCGAGGCCCTTGAGGATTGTTCAGCTGCGCTTCGGGAGGAACCGAAAAATCTGCTTTTGAAAAGCGCCTGCGGTTATCAGAAAATATATCTTCGCGATATTTGTTATCTAGAAGCTCAGAATAAGCAGGTTATCTTATTCCTGCATTCGGGTAAGTCAATTATGATTCCGGAGCCGCTTTACAGCTTTGAAAACAAGCTTTTAGTTCAGGATGGATTTTTTAAATGTCACCGCAGTTATATCGTATATATGCCAAATATAAATTCCTTCACTTCGAATGAAATTTCTATGCAATCCGGCTGTCGCATCCCAATTGCCAGAGGTTTGGGGAATAAATTTCAGGAAGCTTATTTTTTGTTT
>DOWI01000223.1:823-1588 GCA_003519645.1 Oscillospiraceae bacterium | reverse complement strand
GCCTTTCTCGGCATAGAAAAGACCAGGAAAAATAACATAATTCTGTTCCTGTTCGGAGTGGCGCTGTATGGGTTGCAGACAATCAGTTATATTCTCTTTGGTCTCAAATATGCAGAAATGCTTTATCCGCTGATTACTCATCTGCCGCTTTTATTGCTCTTCACCCTCTATTTCAAACAAAAGGTTCCGTCCAGCCTTTTTGCCATATTATCCGCATATCTGAGCTGCCAACTCAGCAAATGGTTTGGTGTGTTAGCGTTTTCGCTCAGTCATGAAGCCTGGATAGTGTTCACGGTCAGAATCGCAACCACAATTCCTATTTGGTATGTAATCGTTCATTACGCAGCGAAACCAGTGCATATTATTCTTTCCAAATCCAGAAAGACAATTTTGATTTTTGGGATTCTGCCTGCTGCATATTATCTTTTTGACTATATTGCTACCGTTTATACGAATCTGCTTTACAGCGGTTCACAGGTGGTTTTTGAATTCTTGCCGTTTATTCTGTGTGTTGCTTATCTATTTTTCAGCGTAATCTATTTCAATGAATATGAAGAGAAATGTAAGGCGGAGCAGCAGAAACAGCTGATAGAGATTCAAACCAACCAATCCATTAAGGAAATTGCAGAGATAAAGCGTTCCGAGTATGAAATTTCTCTTATCCGCCATGATATGCGGCATTTTCTTAGCAATGTTTCTACGCTGATAGAAAACAAGGACTATGCAAGGGCGCAAGACTATATCCAGAAAGTCATTGAAGTGACT
>DOWI01000223.1:0-805 GCA_003519645.1 Oscillospiraceae bacterium | reverse complement strand
ATCCTCCTATGAAAGCAGGATGAAGGACAGAAGCATCCGATTTGAGGCGAATGTTGCAATTCCTGCCGAGCTCCCTTGTTCGGAGCTTGAAATCACGTCTATATTGTCAAACGGGCTGGAAAACGCCATAAACGCAGTTTCAGAGCTTGAACAAGTCAAAAGATCTATTCTTCTTACTATGTGCATGAATAACAACAAGCTGCTGTTGTCCATTGTTAATCCCTATGCATATGCTCCAGCATTTAAGGACGGCTTGCCTGTAAGCGAGGCGAAGGGACACGGCCTCGGCACTAAAAGTATTCAGTATATGACAGCAAAACTTAACGGAAACTGCCATTTCACAGCAGAGAACGGCATGTTTACCCTGCGGGTTGTGTGTTAGTGTTGTTAATAAGCAGAGATGCCTGCGTTTTTATAAGGGCAAGTTTCGCAGTGGATCCTTAAGCTTCTGCGGGACATTGAAACGCGGGCAGAATAAATGGCTTGGCAACGCAAATACAGCCATATAATATGGCAGCAAAAGCCTTTCTGAAAGCAAAAGGCCATGGGCGCAAAATTTGCATCCCATGGCTATATATAAATGTATTTTGNNGGGTTTCAGGCCATCGGCAGGGAAGTCAGAATTCAGCTGCTCGCAGCTCTAAAGCTTTTCTGTTTCCTCCACTAATGCCGTCAAAACTTCACCAGCTTTTCCCCGAATGATTACTTCCGCCATATCATCGCACTGGGTTTCACCCATATTGATTATTGCCAGCTTCGATGCTGCCGGAACCAGCCAACATACCGGCGCCACCTCCAAGCTGGA
>DOWI01000222.1 GCA_003519645.1 Oscillospiraceae bacterium | reverse complement strand
GGATCCGAGTGGGTATTTTGCATGGGTTGTGCCAATGGTTTGGAATGCAGCGACTTTGAGCGGTGCCGCGCTTATTAACTGGGTAAATGCGAATCTGCCGACAATTACTCAATATCTATATCTTTTTGGAGATAAAATAGCCGGTATTGTACATGACTTATTTAATTCTAATAGTTCAAGCGCGGGAAGTCCTGGCGATCCAGGCGATCCCGGAAATAAAAAACCTAAAGTGATCCAAACGGGAGGACATACTCTCAAAAGTGAGGCCATAAAGATACTGGGCCTTACAAAAGATCAAGCGAATAAGGCCTTTGAAGCTATGAAAAAATACTACCATATACCGCCTGACTATCATGGTAAAATTTTGGAGAATGGAGATTACATTAACCCAAATACTGGGGAGTTACTTGGAAATATATATGATTTTGTTAAGTGAATATTTTGAGTAACGATAAGCATACATCGTAATTTTTGGGGGGAATAGCAATTGGTCAAGGTGCTTCAAGATTTTACATTTAGTGAAGAGGGTGTTACCAAAGAAATCGAGGTAATGCTGATTATCGGAAATAATAATGATGATATGGATCCGAACGATATTACAAAAAGCCTAAATATACAACCGACAAATTCATGGAAAAAAGGAGAAGAATATGTCGGAAAGGCTTTTGATCCACAAAAAAGAATTGTGATCGAAGTCTTAAGAAGAAGACCCAATAGTGTATGGGTAATTAATACCGCCACCAAAATACGATCAAAAAAAGTCTCAGATCATCTGAGTTACCTTGATCGATTGCTGACACCCAAATTACCTATAATAAAAAGGATTATTGATCCGGAAGACGTTTTTGCCACGCTTTCAATTACGAAAACGGCGTTTCCTTATGGCGCTCATTATGATGTCGATTCTCGCTTGATGTTGCGGTGCTGCGAATTATGTAAAGAGATCGCTTTTGCTAATTATGAGTCACTTGAAGATAATAGTTCAGAAGAATCACAATAATACTCTCATTACGGCTAGAGACATGGGTTGGGATATACTCATTTTCCGAATATGCACCTCCCAGTCAGAATATGTTTTATTCAATTACCATATATTATGAAGGTGATAATTTCTTTGCCGAAATTAGCAACGACGGGTTTCAAACATTACAGAGATTATTGGCAAAGGTTTCAGGTGACCTATATTCGAATAAAATTAGAGTTTCTGAAATATCTGCCTGATAATATGTTTGAGCCATATAAAGTGGGAGACATATTGTTGAGTTTTAAAAAAGAAGGCTCCAAACTGATAACAAATTGGGGAGAAATTCAACCGCTTATAATAGAAAATGGTAAAGCAGGCGAGTATTTTGAGTTGAGTTCCCCAAACTGAGTGTGGTAATAGGTATGTCAGAATCTGTTTAGATGTCAAGAATTGGTAGTTTCGCAGTCAAGGCTGCAAGCATTTCAATATGGGGAGGTCACGTCCAAAAACAGGAGCGTGACCTTTCAAATTTTGGACTCGATATTATTGCAAGCGATGTTTCCTGGATTCCCGTCCAATCATAACGAGGTAATATAAGAGTCCTCGAAAAGCCCAAAGGAATCATAGTTTGATGTTATTTCGCACTTGCCATTATGCTCGTTATGTGTTAATATATACATAACGAGGAGGCGGGATGAAATGGCCACCATCGTGTACCAAAAGGATAAACGCTCGGGAATTACATATGCCTACGAGTCTGTTTCTTACTGGGATAAAGAGAAACAGCAATCTCGGGCCAAAAGAACACTCATGGGTAGAGTCGATAATGAAACCGGAGAGATTGTTCCTACTGATGGCAGAGGGCGCAAAAGGAAAGAAGAACGCTCAGCAACTAAGCCTGGCCCCGTTCCTTCTACTCAAACAACGAGGTCTTTTTATGGAGCAACGTATCTTTTGGATACCATCGGCGAGCAATTAGGTGTAACTGAAGACCTGAAAAAGTGCTTTACCAAGACGTATCAGCAGATTCTCTCTATTGCCTACTATCTAATCTTGGAAGATAAAAACCCCCTCTACCGATTTGAAAAATGGGGAAGTTTACACAAACATCCGCATGGTAAGAACATCACCTCACAGCGCAGTAGTGAACTCTTTGCATCCATCACTGAAGAGCCTAAGAGTGAATTCTTCCGACTACAGGGTAAGAGGCGTATGGATAAAGAGTATTGGGCATATGACATCACATCCATCTCCAGCTACTCGGAATGCCTAAAACAAGTCCAATACGGAAAGAACAAGGAAGATGTTCAATTACCCCAACTAAATTTGGCTTTGGTGTTTGGAGAAAGCTCTAACCTGCCGTTTTACTACCGCAAATTGGCCGGTAATATTCCAGATTCTAAGACTGTCAAAACCTTACTTGCAGAGTTGGATGTCCTGGGGTTCTCTAAAGTGAAGTTTGTGATGGACAGGGGCTTCTACAGTGAGGATAACATCAACGCACTGTTTAAGGAGCATCTGAAGTTTCTCATCTCTGCCAAGATGTCTCTCTCGTTTATCAAAGAGCATTTAGATCCGATCTATGAACAGTTTCGTTCCTTTGAATACTTCAACGAGAAGTACGAGCTCTATCACCGCACGGTACAAACCGAGTGGAGCTATACGCAATTTCGCGCCTACAAAGGAGATACGTTGTCAGAGCCAAGACGCATCTACGTCCACTACTATTACAATATTGATAAGGCTGCCGAAGATGAAAAAGCTTTTGACCACAAGCTGATCGAACTTCGTCAGGAACTGGAATCGGGTAAGACTGTACCCGAGCACGAGAAGCTCTATCGTAGATTTTTTGAAGCAAAAACCACACCAAAACGCGGTACAAAGGTCTTCGTCAATGGAGAAGCTGTGAGCAAAGCCAAACGCTATTATGGGTTCTTCGCCCTGCTTACAAATGAGACGATGGATGCTATTACTGCACTGGAGCTTTACCGCAACAAGGATGTGGTAGAAAAAGCCTTTGGCAATCTCAAAGAACGACTCAACATGCGTCGGACACTAGTTTCTTCAGAACAAAGCCTGGAAGGCAAGCTTTTTGTGGAATTTGTAGCGTTAATCTATCTATCCCACATCAAAAAACGGATGCAAGAGACCGATTTATTCAAAGATTATACCTTGCAGAGTGTCTTGGATAAGCTCGATGTTATTGAGTGTTTTGAAGCTCCCGGCCAAAAACTCCGTGTTGGCGAACTTCTTGAGAAACAGAAAGAAATCTACGCCTGTCTGGGTGTTGACCCGCCATCCTCGTTATGAGTTGACGGGAATCCAGGGTACATGACTTATGTAATTCTAANNAAGCGCGGGAAGTCCTGGCGATCCAAATGACCCTTGGTCTGGGAAATCTAAAGTGATTCAAAGTGGGGGAAATACGCTAAAGGATGCGACGTTAAAAATTCTTGGACTAACTAAGCAGCAAGGGAAATATGCCATAGAGGCGCTGAAGGACGATTGTGGTTTGCGTAATGACGCTCACTTTAAAATCTGGGAAAATGGGGATGTTCTTAATCCTGATACTGGAGCGGTCTTGGGAAACTTATACGACTTTGTACAATAAACAAATTATGCTGCTTTAAGGATAATTGATTGAAGCTAATTAACAACTTACGGGGGTGATTCCATGATTAAAGTATTGCAGGAATTTACATTTGATGAAGAAGTAGATGCCAAAGAAATATCGGTCTCTTTTGGCATAAACTGCGATGGTAGCAGTCTAGATCCAGATCATGTTACAACTGTACTTAATGTCCAGCCGTCATCTTCGTGGAGAAAAGGGGATGCGTATTTATCAAAAACGCGTAATCCCAAAAACGGAAAAATCGGAGAGGTTGTCCGGCCAAGATACAATACCCGATGGGGAATAGAGACAAAAGGCGTAGTCAAATCTAATAAAGTTGCTGATCATCTGAGTTATATAGATCAGTTACTTTCGCCAAAACTGAAGGAAATTCAACAGATTATTGAACCGGATGATGTTTTTGCGAGAATTACCATAACAAAAGAATCATATGATATTGACATATATTACGATGTTGATTCAAGCTTGTTGATGCGGTGCTGTAAACTATGTAAAGAAATTACTTTCGTAAGCCTTAAGTGTGAAAAGGGCACATAAGTTTGGAAGTTGCGTGTGCTGCAAGCTGATTCGGGCGTTCTTCGCTCTGGCAACCAAAGATGAGAACTATGAACGAAAAACAGATGATAAGTGCTGTTTCGCAATGGCTTTTTTGCCTTGAAGGAAATCTAAGAAAACGCGAGAGAATCGATGAAGATAATACGTTTACATAGGGAGGTAAAATGCTTCAGAGAGAACTAAGTTACTTGAAAAACAAAAACTGCTGGGGGGTACTGGCTGGACCTCCGAATGCTTCAATTATTAGTTTGCATCCTAGATTCCCGAAACACCTAACAATGTAATACTCAGAAATTGGCCGAAACTGTTGCAAAACCTAAGTTTATTGAGATAGAGACTTGATGTCAGCGGAATTTTATAATGACCCCATAGGGTGAGACACAAAAAATAAAAATTAAGTTATAATGAGAGCATGAAAAAGAGAAATCAGTACTCAGCCGAATCCTGACCGAGCCGTTGAAAGGCGATCGGTCAGGATTTTTTATGCTAATATTTATTCTGAAGCTGCCGTGGTAGGATTATAATGGTGCTGCCCGTACGGCTATGACGGATATTTATTACGATGCCAATGGAAACAAGGTTAAAACGATCGATGCTAATCACACAGAAAAGTATACATATGATGCAGTTGGGAACCGCGAGAAAGAAGAAATAAGTTATCCCCAGGAGGAAATAAGTAACGCTTATGCAGAATCCCGAACGTATCTATATTATGCCAGCAGCGATCGGCTTAAGACCGATGGGCGCTTCGCGTATGTGTATGATAATAACGGCAATCTGGTGCAGAAAGGCAATAGGTTCGCGATTGCCGGCGATGTTGTTTCCTTTACCGCTACCTTCGGGGACGGGGTAGAGTATTGGGAATATGATTACGATTTACGGAATCGCCTAGTGGCGGTGCGTAAATCGGGTCTGGCTGAAAGTGACTTAATCGAGATCAAGTATACCTATGACCCGGGCGGGCTGCGGCTGATGAAAGAAAAGCCTGGTGAAGTCAAATACTACGCCTTTGATCTGAGCGGCAACGCCATTTACGATGCTGTTGCCGGGAGCGAAAAGGAGCATTGCTACGTATGGTCCTTTGGCAAAACGCTGGCCCGGGTGGACGACGGACCGGGTGAGGCTGTAACGACCTATTATCTGCACACGGACATGCTGGGCAGCGTGGTGGCGGTTACGGATGAGCACGGCAACAAGATCTGGGAAGGGGACTATACGCCGTTTGGCGAACGGATCAGGAAAGACAGCGGTAACGGGTTTGATCTGGATGGGTTGTTTACCGGGAAGGAATTCGATGAAGGGTCTATGTTACAATTCCGGAC
>DOWI01000442.1 GCA_003519645.1 Oscillospiraceae bacterium | reverse complement strand
GGTATGACGATTCTCGATCAACTTGCCGACTACGCTCGTCAGCGCACCGAGCAGGCGAAAAGGGCCCTGCCGCTGGAAGAAATCCGGCACCAGGCCTTAGCCCTTCCCAAAGGGGATTTTTCCTTTCAACATGCACTGAAAAAGCCAGGAGTTTCTTTTATCTGTGAGTGCAAAAAGGCATCTCCCTCAAAAGGATTGATAGATCCCGATTTTCCGTATCTGAAAATTGCGAAAGAATACGAAGCGGCAGGCGCCGACTGTATTTCGGTACTGACCGAGCCAAAGTGGTTTCTCGGCAGTGATACATACCTCGAAGAGATCGCAAATTCTGTTTCTATTCCGTGTTTGCGTAAGGACTTCACGATAGATGACTATATGATCTATGAGGCGAAGGTGCTTGGCGCATCGGCGGTGCTTCTGATCTGTTCCATACTGAGTGAGAAACAGATGAAAGAATATATCAGTATTTGCGATGAACTTGGGCTTTCCGCTCTGATAGAGGTACACGACGAGCGTGAAATAAACATGGCACTCCATGCGGGAGCACGTATCATTGGTGTCAACAACCGCAATCTAAAGGATTTTTCTGTGGATACCGATAACAGCCGCAGACTCAGAGAGCTGATACCCCGTGATGTGTTGTTTGTCTCGGAAAGCGGAGTAAGCAGTGCGGAGGATGTAGCAAAGCTACGTGATATCGGTGCGGATGCCGTGCTGATCGGTGAAACGTTGATGCGGGCACCAGACAAAAAAGCCAAGCTCGCCGAACTGCGAGGTGTGTTATGACAAAGATCAAGCTCTGCGGTCTTTACCGCCCTTGCGACATCGAGACCGCAAATGAGCTGAAACCCGAGTATATCGGATTCGTCTTCGCTTCGAAAAGCAAGCGGTATTCAACACCCGAGAAAGCAGCAAATTTAAAGCGATTGCTTAACCCGAACATAAAAGCTGTGGGCGTGTTTGTAGATGAAAATCCTGAAAACATTGTCTGTCTGCTGAACAGCGGCACAATTGACATATGCCAGCTCCACGGAAGCGAAGATGAGGCATATATCCATGATCTGCGCCAGCTTACCGACAGGGCAATCATCAAAGCTTTTCGAATCCAATCGGCAGGCGACATAGAGGCTGTAAACCGCTGCACCGCTGAGTATGTCCTCCTTGATTCAGGTGCAGGTGCGGGGACGGTATTTGATTGGGGCCTCGTAAAAAGTATCAGAAGACCGTATTTTCTCGCTGGAGGTCTTGATGTTGACAACGTGGCGAATGCGGTCAAAACACTCCATCCATTTGCAGTCGATGTCAGCTCAGGAATTGAAACCAATGGGGTAAAAAATAAAACAAAAATGGCGGCGTTTGTTGCCGCTGTCAGAAAGGAAGAAAGATTATGACAAATCCAAACGGACGCTTCGGTATTCACGGCGGTCAGTACATTCCCGAAACGCTGATGAATGCGGTCATCGAACTGGAAGAAGCGTATAATCACTATAAAAACGATCCCGAATTTAATCGTGAACTCACCGAACTTTTCAATGAATATGCGGGCAGACCTTCACGGCTGTATTACGCCGAGAAGATGACCAAAGACCTCGGCGGTGCGAAAATTTATCTGAAACGTGAAGATCTAAACCATACGGGAGCTCATAAAATCAACAATGTACTTGGTCAGGCACTTCTTGCAAAGAAGATGGGTAAAACCCGACTAATCGCCGAAACAGGAGCCGGTCAGCATGGTGTAGCTACAGCAACTGCCTCTGCGCTGCTGGGAATGGAATGTGTGGTATTTATGGGCGAGGAAGATACCATCCGACAAGCCCTTAATGTGTATCGTATGAGACTTTTGGGTGCGGAAGTCATTCCTGTAAAAACAGGCACGGGCACCCTAAAAGACGCTGTTTCCGAAGCTATGCGGGAATGGACATCTCGTATCGATGATACCCACTACTGCCTGGGTTCTGTCATGGGACCTCATCCGTTTCCAACCATCGTTCGTGATTTTCAGGCCGTCATTTCTAAAGAAATCAAAGAGCAAATGATCGCAAAAGAAGGAAGACTTCCCGATGCAGTGATCGCCTGTGTGGGTGGCGGCTCCAATGCCATCGGCAGCTTCTATCATTTCATTGAAGACGAAGGGGTTCGTCTGATTGGTTGCGAAGCGGCAGGCAGAGGTATTGATACTGCAGAAACAGCAGCTACCATTGCCACCGGCAGACTTGGAATTTTTCATGGCATGAAATCCTATTTCTGCCAGGACAAAGACGGTCAGATTGCTCCCGTTTACTCCATTTCGGCAGGCTTGGATTATCCCGGGATTGGCCCTGAGCACGCTCATCTGTATGATATCGGAAGAGCGGAGTATGTTCCCGTTACGGATGATGAAGCAATAAATGCTTTTGAATATCTGGCAAAGACCGAAGGAATTATCCCTGCCATTGAGTCGGCCCATGCTGTTGCGCACGCAATAAAGATTGCACCGACCATGGGCAAGGAGCAAATCATCGTGATTACAATTTCCGGAAGAGGCGACAAGGATTGCGCCGCTATTGCCCGTTATAGAGGGGAGGATATCCATGAGTAAGATTCAGAAAGCATTTGAAAATGGCAAGGCGTTTATCGCCTTTATCACCTGTGGCGACCCTGATCTGGAAACCACCGCGAAAGCTGTCCGTGCTGCTGTGGAAAACGGTGCAGACCTTATTGAACTTGGTATTCCGTTCTCTGATCCTACTGCAGAGGGGCCTGTTATTCAGGGCGCAAACCTGAGAGCGCTGACCGGCGGTATTACAACTGATAAGATATTTGCCTTTGTGAAAGAGCTTCGCCGTGATGTGAAAATTCCGATGGTATTTATGACCTATGCCAATGTCGTGTTTTCCTACGGTGCGGAAAAATTTATGTCCACCTGCTGTGACATTGGAATTGACGGACTGATTCTGCCAGATCTGCCGTTTGAAGAAAAAGAAGAGTTTCAGCCACTGTGCAAAAAATACGGCGTTGACTTGATTTCACTGATCGCTCCTACCTCTGAAAACCGTATCGCTATGATTGCAAAGGAAGCAGAAGGTTTCATTTATGTCGTGTCAAGTCTTGGTGTGACAGGTATGAGAAGCGAAATCAAGACAGACCTTGCTTCCATCGTTAAAGTGATAAGAGAAAATTCCGATGTGCCCTGTGCGATCGGATTCGGTATCTCCACACCCGAGCAGGCAAAGAAAATGGCGAATATATCTGACGGTGCAATTGTCGGCTCAGCAATCATCAAGCTGCTTGAACAGTATGGAAAGGACGCGCCGAAATACATCGGAGAATATGTGAAGAAAATGAAATTGGCTCTATTGACCAATTAGTGGTAGTAGTGNNTCTAATAATTCAGTGAACAGGAACGGGGTTTACCGTTCCTGTTCACCCCTTTTCTTTTGAAAAGTCTGCTGCCCCTTCTGTGCCTGCCGTACCATCCTCCGCACAGCCTGCCGCTCTATATCTTCATGCAGCATTCGGGAAACCGCCTTTTGGCTGTCAAACATTAAAATCGGGCTGAACTTCTCGCCGTAAACCGCCTGCGCACGGCTTTCCGCTTCCTGCTCCTTGCCGGAGCGGATGGCCTGCCTTGATTCATAGAGCTGCACCAGGTCAAAGCCCTGTGCCTGCTCCCGAAGCCCTGCATACTCAGTCAAGGCGGCGTCCAGCTCGGCGGAATATTTCTGCTCCTGTTCTTCCAACCGTTTCAGGCTCTGCTCCATGGCTGCGATGTCT
>DOWI01000122.1 GCA_003519645.1 Oscillospiraceae bacterium | reverse complement strand
TGACCACTTCGATACCTCTCCGTATATGCTCACCTGCCTCTTTTCCAAGCGTTTTTATCACTCAAAAAACATTTGGACAGAACTTCAGGACAGAACAACAAAATTATTTAGTTTTCGAACTCATGTAACCCGCATGGTTACTGGGTTTTAGGCGGATGAAAGCGCCTACCTTTGGAAGAATTTCGAGTCAGCCCCGTTATGACCACTTCGATACCGCTCCGTATTAGATTTTTCAATTGGTTCTACCAAAAGGAATCCTTGAAAACCTGCGTATTTTAATCCAGTAATGAGTTTAATCCCCCACAATTTCTGCCGTGGGGTGACATCATTATATTTCTAAAGGATTCTAGTTTAGCTTTTCCGGCGCTTGTATATTATAGGGCAGCAGCAGTGTTTTGTCAACAGTCAAAGCATTTCATTATGAATATTCCGGCAATCTCAATGTTGCGTTTTTGAACAAAAACAAGTTTATTTACGGTGTTAATATACGACACAATTAATGATTTCTTGCAAACTCCGTAAATATTTGAAAATTATGTGTTGACAAACCTGCACAAATCCTTTATTATTTTTCAATAAACAGCAAAGACGCTGTAGGCTGCGATGGGCCTACGGCGTTTTTTTGAAATCTATGCTATTTACAGTTTTGTGCAAAAATCCGAAAGGTGATGTTGTATATGAATGTAATATCAGAAAATTTCGGCACACTTGTTTTCAATGATAAGACAATGAGCGAAAGACTTCCGAAGGATGTATATAAAGCTCTGAAAAGAACAATTGAGATGGGGAAAAGCCTTGATCGGACAATTGCTGATGCTGTTGCAAACGCAATGAAGGATTGGGCGATTGAAAAAGGAGCAACTCACTATACACACTGGTTTCAGCCTATGACCGGTATCACAGCTGAAAAGCACGACAGCTTCATATCTCCGAAATCAGATGGAACTGTTATTATGGAGTTTTCGGGAAAAGAATTAATTAAAGGCGAACCCGACGCGTCTAGCTTCCCTTCCGGTGGTCTTCGCGCAACATTTGAGGCGCGTGGGTACACGGCATGGGATCCCACCTCCTATGCGTTTATCAAAGACAACACCCTTTGCATTCCGACGGCCTTCTGCTCATACGGAGGTCAGGCGCTTGATAAAAAGACGCCACTTCTCCGTTCTATGGAGGCAATTAACAAACAGGCAATGCGTATATTAAAGTTGTTTGGAAATAATTCGGTTTCGAGAGTGATCACAACGGTAGGTGCAGAGCAGGAGTATTTTCTCATTGATAAAGAGCTTTTTGATAAGCGGAAGGATCTTATTTTCTGCGGTAGAACCCTGTTCGGTGCAAAGCCGCCGAAGGGTCAAGAGCTGGAGGATCACTATTTCGGTGCAATCAAACCCCGTATCAAGGCGTTTATGGCTGAATTGGATGCAGAGCTATGGAAACTTGGTATTTTGGCAAAAACAGAACATAATGAGGTTGCTCCGGCTCAGCATGAGCTTGCTCCCATCTTTACAACCACAAATATTGCAACCGATCATAACCAGCTCACAATGGAGATTATGAAAAAAGTCGCCGCACGTCACGGGCTGGTATGCCTGCTTCACGAAAAACCCTTTGCCGGTGTTAACGGAAGCGGAAAGCATAATAACTGGTCACTATCAACCGATACAGGTACCAATCTGCTTGAACCGGGTGATTCTCCGAGGGAAAACGCACAGTTTCTTCTCTTTCTCGCTGCAATTATCAAGGCAGTGGATGAATATCAGGATTTGCTCCGTCTATCAGTAGCCAGTGCAGGCAATGATCATCGACTTGGCTCCAACGAAGCACCTCCTGCGATTATATCAATGTTTGTGGGTGAAGAGCTCGAAGCTATTATCGATGCAATTTCAAACGGAAACGCCTACGNNGAGCAGAAAGACAAACAGGAGATGAGGATCGGAGTTCATGTTCTGCCGCGTTTTTTCAAAGATACCACCGACCGAAACCGTACCTCTCCTTTTGCATATACCGGTAACAAGTTTGAATTTCGTATGCTGGGTTCTTCACACTCAGTTTCAGGACCAAACACTGTTTTAAATACCATTGTTGCTGAAGAACTTTCAAAGTTTGCAGATATCCTTGAACATGCTGAAAACTTTGAAAGCAATGTTCTTGAGCTTGTCTCCAAAACAGTCACCGCTCATAAGCGAATTATATTCAACGGAAACAACTACTGTAACGAGTGGGTTGACGAAGCCGAACGAAGAGGATTGTTAAACCTAAAAACGACCGTCGATGTTCTTCCCAGCTTTATCGCAGAAAAGAATATTCGTGTATTTTCGAAGCACAAGGTATTCTCCGAGGATGAGATATATTCCCGTTATGAAATTCTTTTGGAAAACTACTGCAAGGTTCTGAATATTGAAGCACTGACTATGCTTGATATGGTTCGAAAAGAAATCCTACCTGCTGTCATCTCCTACATCCGTCGATTAAGCGAAACCGCTTTAGCCAAACAACAGCTGATTGCGGATGTTGACTGCGATGTTGAAAAATCGCTGGTATCTAAGCTATCCTCTCTTTCTGCCATCCTGTATAAAAAAATAGAGTTTCTTAGCACCGCTCTTCTAGATGCCAAGAATTTTAACGAACTTCTGGAGTGTGCCCGCTTCTACAAAAACACCGTCCTGAACTCTATGCAGGAAGCACGTGCTGTAGCGGATGAAATGGAACTCCTCACCCAAGAATCAAGCTGGCCGTTTCCTTCATACAGTGATCTTCTCTTTAGAATCTAACAGAAACATATTTTAAATCAGCGGATACTTTTTAGGTATTCGCTGATTTTTTTGATAATCGCGGAAAGACTATTGACTGCAAGATTCAAAAAATACGTTGGGCGAAAGGTGATTTATATGCGTTCACTATGGCAAACAGAATGCTCATTTGAAAACAGGGAGCCGCTTCGTAATAGGATACACT
>DOWI01000002.1:261-3257 GCA_003519645.1 Oscillospiraceae bacterium | reverse complement strand
TCGATGGACGATGCCCTTCTCCACCATGACCGTCCACACAGTATCGTTCCATCTGTCAAGAACCGTCCGGCTTTCTCGTAGTGCCTGAATAAATTTTTCTATCTTTTGAGATTGCTGCTGACGTACAAGCCCGTTCATTTTTTAGTTTTCTGAGCCCATCAGCGGCGGCTTCATAACGTTTGTTCAAGTCGTTATATTCCTTTAAATACGCGTCCTGCGACTGCGCGGTAGAAGTATTCTTTGCTATTAGACTTTTGCGCATAAGTTCGCAGTCTGAAATAACTTCGGTCCGGTTACCCATAGGCTGATTATAGGCTTTATAGCAAATTAATTTATAAACAGGAAAAGCCATCAAGATGAAACCATCCTCTATTCAATCGGATTGAAGCCGGGACTGTATGGCGGAAGATAAAGGATGTGTGCGCCAACCCTTTCAATGGCCCGCTTGACCCCTTTGACTTTATGGCAAGCAAATTATCCATCACAACGATATCGCCTGTATGGAGAGTTGGTACAAGATACTGCTCAATATATTTCCTGAAAGTTTCCCCATTTAATGGACCTGACAAAAACAAGGGAACCGTAGTTCCGTCTGTCCGGACAGACGAGAAAATTGCCGCTTTTTCATCCATCTTTTTTCTCTTGATTATACACCTTATGATATGTCTTCCTCTTCATTTGTTCAATTCACAACGGTCAAACGTTGGCAAAATTAAAGACGATACCAACAACTGCGGAAACCAGTATCCATATAATGGGATGTAAATTTTTTGTCTTTTTGACACGACGAGTCAAAATTAAAAGGATCAGTACTAAGATAATCGCTTTCCAATCCAATAGGTTCAAAAGTCCCGCATTACGTGTATTTGAATGAACCAATGTTAGTTCTGCTACAGATAAACCGGCTGCTGCAATCAGTCCGGTAGAAGCGGGACGTAAACAATAGAATGTTGTTTTTACAAATCGGTTATCTTTAAAACTTCTTAGAAAAGCTGCGATAATTAATATAATAACTATGGATGGTGTAATTAAACCTAGAGTAGCGAGAATGGCACCCGGAATTCCTGCGGACACAAACCCCACATAAGTTGCCATATTAACACCCATAGGACCGGGAGTGGATTCTGAAACAGCAATCATATCTGCCAACTGACTGTGTGTAAACCAGCCGGTGGTATCTGCCATACGGGACAAAAAAGGAAGAGTTGCTAAACCGCCGCCTACAGAAAATAAACCGGTTTTGAAAAATTCCCAATAAAGACGGAGAAGGATCATGTCTTATTGACCCCCTTCCCCAACAGTTCCAGTACAATGCCGATTCCGACAGTCACCAATACGAATATCGCAGGAGAAATATTCAAAAAGCAGGAGGCGACAGTTACGGCAAGAAAAATGCAAAGGGTCAGCCGGTCTTTAACAGAGCTTTTCCAAAGTTTGCAAATCGCATTAAAAATCAAAACACAGACGCAGACCCGAATCCCTGCGAAGGCATTTTTTACAATGGCTAAATTTGCAAAATTTGTAATCAGACCGGCTAATATAATAATAATTACAAGGGAAGGAAATACGACTCCGATTGTTGCAATGATCCCACCGATGATGCCACAGTTTTTCTGCCCGATAAAAGTTGCAGTATTGACAGCAATGACTCCAGGTGTACACTGGCCAATAGCAAAATAGTCTGTTAATTCTTCCTCAGTTGCCCATTTCTTGTTTTCTACTACTTCCCGCTGTAGAATTGGCAGCATCGCGTAACCACCGCCAAACGTCATTACGCCGACCTTTGCAAAAGTGAAGAACAGGTCTAATAATTGCTTCATCTTTTGAACACCCCAATTTATGAAAAATATGTTATCATTAGAATAACATATTTCCAATTATATTAACAGCATTTTATATGCCGTCTATATCTTATTCGTATAAATTTTAATGTCGTTGGCTGGAGGTGTACCAGCGAAAGCTGGTTCAGCCGGATTTTCTGCAGCAGCGGTTATGTCTGCAGAGTGTACTGCTTTGCAAGGGCTGTGAAAGTCAATGCTGTCTTTACCCGAGGCCGATTTATAGCATTGTCCCATAGAGCAGAATATTACAACAGATAAAAGTGCTTGAGCAGCCAAACCTGATTGGTTGCTCAAGCGCTTTCTTTTCATTATTGCTCATTTTAGATATCATTTTTTGAATAACTTTTAACTGATAAAATAAGGGGAACCGCTGATGCTTATCTTTGGCATTTAATCAAGAAGAGACCTAGGAGATTGGGAATTTGACTGAATGCAAATTGGCGCTCCTTCGACCAGCAAGCATGGGTATGGCTTTCTGCTATCAGCATGCCAACGGGCTTTTTACAGACCGTCATGCGGGCTATCATGAGACTCATCACTTTCCGCTGCTGCATTTTTCTCCAAAGTTCGAAATTTTGCATTTTATGCTCTTCAGTGCAGTAGATATTTTGTTTCCCAAGTGCCTTTTTATATAGGTTCATTGTTTCGATGTACGGTGTATTGTTTGCTGGAAGGTTCATGAGAGAAGCATACTGATTATCCCAACTGAACAGCATATGATCGCCATTTAACGGATCAAATTTGCAGATATATAAATTACTCGTATAAAACCAGATACTCATAGATTCTAAAACCCGATGAACTGCAGACGAAGTGTCTGGCGTACTGTTCAGTATCCGGAATGTTTCCTGCAGGAGTTGTCCACTGTCTGCATATAAATGTTCAACCTGTGCTGGCCGGCAATTGTCGACCTCCAAGTTGCTGCAGACGGATTCAGGGATTCGGTCTTTTTTATAAAATTCCACTTTTGCCCGGCCGCTCCGTTTCGCATTGTAAAGTGCGTGGTCGGCAAATCGGTAGAGATCAGCAAAGCTCTGTGCGTCTTGAGGGAAAAAGGCGATGCCAATACTACACGACATCGTACGCGCATTGCTATCCAGTGGAATGTGCTGTATTTCCTGAAGCAGGAGACTTGCTTTTTGCATCGCTGTTTTG